>JANNNN010000901.1:0-2117 GCA_031398555.1 Planctomycetia bacterium
GTTCGCCCGGTTTCGAGCCGGCATTCGACCAGCGCCGCATCGCGCAGCAGGTCGAGCCGTTTCCAGTGCGTCACGGCGCGTTTTCCGCGTCCCTCCGCCCAGTACTTAGCAATGGGCTCAGTCGGTGCAAGCGATTTGTATTTTTTTAGCAGCTCCGTGGGCGGATCATGCGGAGTGTGTGGCAACATGGGCGCATACCAAAGAAAGTAGGGCTTGTTCGCTTGCCTTGCGCCTGAGACCATTTCTTCGATCGGTTTCATTAACGTCCGACCGATTTCCAGTCCTTTGTCGCCATGTCTTGCTCCACGATTATGGTCTCCGTGTGTCATGCCCGCGTCGAATCCGCCCCGTGCATAGTTGCCTTCCCACCATTTGCCGGACTGAAGACACGTGTAGCCGAGAGTTTTCAGTCGATCAGGGAGTGTTTCGATCTTGTCGATATGGAGGCTCAGGTATTCTTCAATAACTTTCTGATAGGCTGCGTCGCGATACAATCCTCCACGTCCGGCTTTCCGCGATTCACTTGGTGGTGGGTCGTTACCTACGATGCCATGTTGATGCGGATACAAACCACTAATCATTGTGGCCAACGAAGGCCGACAAAGACTGTCGGGTACATAGCCGCGAGTATAGAGCAAGCTTTCTTTAGCCAGTCGGTCCAGGTTTGGAGTTTGGATGTGGGGGTGTCCCATGAAGCCATAGTCGCTCCAGGCCTGGTCATCTCCGAGAATATAAACCACGTCGGGTAGCGTTTGCCCAAACGCTGACATGGCCAAGAAGTTGAGGGCCAAGAAGTTCAGGGCTAGAGTCGCAATGAAGGCTTGTGTACGGTTGAAGCAACGCGTACTGCTGGTGTACGATTGGCACATTAAACTCTCCCCTGGCATATATTAAGTCTGGGTACTTGAATGACTTACTGTAAACCATCGCAATTGTTTTCGCGAGCATAAGATGATCAAAGTAAAAGTAAACGGAAGTACTGGGACGATTATCCTTGATCGGGCCTATTGCTGTAACGCGCTCAGCCGTGAAATGGTTGAGCAGGTTGCGCAGGCGCTCGATGATTTACGTCAAGAGAAACGGGTCCGAGGGATTGTTCTGACGGGTGCGGGTCCACACTTTTGTACTGGCGTGGATTTAAAAGAATTGCAGGAATCTGGCCCCAGTGACGCGCCTGAGACGCTTAGCCAGTGGCATTCTGACGCTAGTAACTTGCAAACGCTTTTCGAGCAAATGATGCAGCTTCCGAAGCCAATTATTGCGGCGGTGGACGGAGCCGCGTGGGGAGCCGGATTTGGTCTGGTGCTGGCCTGCGATTTGGTCGTCGCAAGTCAGCGGGCGACGTTTGCGGTACCCGCCCCGCGAATGGGGTTAGTCTCCGGCCTACTGGCACCACTGCTTTACTTCCGAATCGGGGCCAGTTTGGCTAGCCAAGTATTGATCGGCGGCAGCGAGCTGTCGGCACCTGAAGCCAAGGATCTTGGTTTCGTTCATCATGTTGTCGCCTCAGATCATATTTGGGTTCGCGCTAGTAATTGGGTTGAGACGATCGCGGAGGGGGCTGCCGAGTCGATTCAGTTGACGAAAAAGATGCTCAACGAAACCATTGGCGAACAACTGTCGACTTGGTTGGCCTGCGGAGCAGCGGCGACCGCAACGTCACTTACCACCGAAGCAGCCAGCGAAGGGCTGAAAGCGTTCGTTGAAAAACGCCCCCCAAAATTCCCGTGAGACACATAGCTGGTTTCGTTAGAAACCGGTTTCGAATCAAAAGTAATTCCCCGAGCAAAACCGGTTTCTAACGAAACCAGCTACCGGTGAAGTACGCTTACACTGCCGGCGCGTATTCCGTCGACCAAGCGACGAGTTGCTCATTGCCAACTCGGTCACAGAAATCGCCAAACGTTTCGGATTCACTCTCGCGATGTTGTTTGAATGCTACGAACAACGGAACCAAAGTTGGAACGATATCTTCTAACGAAACGCCATCTTTATGAATAAATGCCAAACGCTTTCCGAGTAGTTGTCCGCCGACAAAGACTGTGTATTTGTTCTTCGTTTTGCCAACTAAGCCGATGCAATAAAGCCGTGTTACCCGTAACAAAAAGGCTTTGCCC
>JANNNN010000952.1:0-11603 GCA_031398555.1 Planctomycetia bacterium
CGGACGCTAACGCGTTCCGGCTGATAGGACCAAACCAATGCTTGAGTCCAACCCAAAAATGCAATTTTGACAATGCACTAGTCTACTCCAACCTTCTCAGGCTCGGCTTCATAGCTGGAAACTGGAGCACAAGAGCACACCAAGTTGCGATCACCGTACACATTATCGACGCGCCCAACCGGCGGCCAATACTTTACGCGATAATCGACTTCTGGATCGGGACAAGCCGCTTCTTTGCGGGAATACGCCCAGCTCGGCGAGTCGTCCAGCACAGCGTCGATGGTGTGCGGAGCATTGTGCAGCGGATTGTCATCGGCTGGCCAAACGCCTGTCCGAACCTTCTCGTACTCGTCGAATATCAAATTCATGGCGCGACAGAAACGGTCGAGTTCAAACAACGATTCGCTTTCCGTCGGCTCGATCATCAGCGTCCCAGCGACTGGGAACGACATCGTGGGAGCGTGGAAGCCGTAATCGATCAATCGCTTTGCAATGTCATCAACCGATACATGACCGTTATCGCTCATCGGTCGCGTGTCGATAATGCACTCGTGAGCCACCAAGCCTCGATTGCCGGTGTAGAGAATTGGAAAGTTCGCCTTAAGTTGATCAGCCACATAGTTGGCGTTGAGAATGGCCACCTGAGTCGCCCGACGCAGTCCTGCCGAGCCCATCATGCGGATGTACATCCACGAGATCGGAAGAATACTGCCGCTGCCGAATGGCGCTGAACTGACGATCGGTCCACGACGCGTTGCATGCTGTCCATCTTTCGGCAAGAACGGCGCTAGATGAGCCCTCACTGCAACAGGACCAACTCCGGGCCCACCACCACCGTGGGGAATGCAAAATGTTTTGTGTAAATTAAGATGCGAAACGTCGCCGCCAAATTTTCCAGGCCTGGCAACACCGACAATCGCATTGAGGTTGGCTCCGTCGATATAAACTTGACCACCCGCCGCGTGGACTTTTTCACAGACCGCCGTCACGCCGGCTTCGAACACGCCGTGAGTTGATGGATAGGTAATCATGATCGCAGCGACGCGGCCAATATTCGCGGCGATCTTTGTGTCGAGATCCACTAAGTCGACATTGCCCGCATCATCGCATTTTACAACGACTACCTGCATGTTGGCCATTTGCGCGCTGGCGGGATTCGTTCCATGGGCACTGCTCGGAATCAAGCATACATTGCGATTCACGTCGCCACGAGATTCATGATACTGCTTAATCGCCAGTAGTCCTGCGTACTCACCCTGAGACCCCGCGTTGGGCTGGAGCGATATCGAATCGTAACCCGTCACGGCGCAAAGCATTGATTCGAGTTGATCGATCATCTCGCGATAGCCCTGCCACTGTTCGGCAGGCGCGAAGGGATGAATGCAACTGAACTCGGGCCATGTTACAGGCGTCATTTCGGTTGCTGCATTCAATTTCATCGTGCATGACCCCAACGGAATCATGGCGCGATCGAGAGCGATATCCATTTCCGAAAGTCGTCGCAGGTAACGCATCATTTCCGTTTCGCTGCGATACTGGTGAAACACCGATTGCGAGAGATAGTTATCGTCGCGGAGCCAATCTGACGGCAGCTTCGACGCATCATCGGCATCAATTTCTTGACCGCCGAATAATTTTACAAGCTGCTCGATGTCGGTTTCAGATGTCGTTTCATCAAGTGATATGCCAACTTGTGTTTTACTGACAGCTCGCAAGTTGTAACCAGCTGACACAGCTGATTTCAAAACACTTGCAGTGGTGGAACCTGTTTCAATGGTCAGCGTATCGAACACACGTTCTGATTCAATCTGCAAGCCGATTTTTTTAAGCGATCGGCATAGACGCATTGTCAATCCATGCACGCGGCCAGCGATGGCTCGCAAGCCTTCTGGTCCGTGATAGCAAGCGTACAGCGTAGCCATGATCGCCAGCAGCGCCTGGGCGGTGCAGATATTCGAAGTTGCTTTTTCGCGGCGAATGTGTTGCTCGCGAGTTTGCAGTGCCAAGCGAAAAGCTGGGTTGCCGTGCGAGTCCACGGACTGGCCAACCAAACGACCTGGCAATGTTCGCTTGAACGCGTCTTTGGTCGCCAAGAACGCGGCGTGGGGTCCGCCAAATCCGAAAGGAACCCCGAAGCGTTGAGTGTTACCGACAACGACGTCTGCACCCAATGCTCCAGGGGACCTAAGCATCGTGAGCGCGAGCAAGTCAGAGGCCATAACGACCATCGCTTTATGCTCATGGGCCGCTTCGATCAACTGCGCAAAATCGTCCACTGAACCATCTGTCGCCGGATATTGAACGATCACAGCGAACACGTCGCTCCAATCGGTTACCTCACTTCGCTGATCGAACTGTACAACTTTGATGCCCAGCGGTTCGGCCCGAGTTTCGATCAGCTCGATCGTCTGCGGATGACAACCATTCGAAACAAGAAAACGATTGGCCGTAGACTTGCTAGAACGTTGGCAAAGCGTCATCGCCTCAGCCGCAGCGGTCCCTTCGTCGAGCAGGGAGGCGCCGGAAATGTCCATTCCCGTTAGTTCACAGACCATCGTCTGGAAGTAGAACAATACCTCTAAACGCCCCTGCGAAATTTCAGGCTGGTAAGGTGTATATGCGGTATACCAAGCGGGATTCTCGAGCACATTGCGCTGGATGACTTTCGGTGTGTGCGTACCGTAGTAACCCTGCCCGATAAAACTACGCAATACTTTGTTCTTGCTTGCGATTTGCCTGAGTTCTTCAAGTGCCTCTTCCTCCGTGACACCTGGCATTAAACCCATAGGCGAATCATCAGCGATGTTGGCAGGCACGACCGTTTGGGTCAATTCGTCGAGCGATTCGTAGCCCAACCGCTCGAGCATGGATTGAATCTCATGGTCGCGCGGACCGATGTGACGAGAAACAAAGGGCGACAGTTTAGACGACGAATTTGAAGATCGAGAATGGATCATTACAAGCACAGACTTTCAAAGAGCAAACGAAATGGAAGTCGGGAAGTGGGTGCATGGAGCTGTCCCAATTCTCAACTTTGTTTGCCCCTCTGTCCTTGTTACCTGAGAGATCTCGGCCAACGCGATCCACGTCTGACTCCTTGGCCAACGTCTCACACATGCCTTTCCCCTTCGGTGGATTTCATCGCGAACGAGCCGAGTCGAACATGACTGGGTTTGAACGCTAAATCGCTCTCCAGAGATGATTGTTTTAGCAGCGGTTCTTTGTGCCTGAGCGGTTCAGGGCCTCTTTTGCGCCTTCGGCGTCTCGAACTGACCCGGACCGTCAATTGTCTTATGTCAAATCGAGATCTCTCCCACTGTTTACCATCACTTCGTTAGTATATTCTCCGGACAACTTCCGGTCCAACCCAGAACCGCGAAATAGCGCCGTTGAATCGAACGGATCGTATCGCATCGAGGAGTAACGACGGTAATTCATAACATCACCCCACCTCTGGCCTGCTGTTAACCAGCAGTTTCGCTTAGCTGAAATTGCCCTACAGAAAAAAGGGAATTTGCAATGCGAGCACGGTTTGCGATACAATGGAGACTCCAGCTGTTCCAGCGGGATTTATTTTTGGTCGCCCCGAAAGTTTTATTATGAATGCGACAACTACCATATTGCTGAGCGACGAAGAGCTTGTACGGGCCTTTGCCGAGGATGGCGACCGAGCGAGTTTTGAGTTGTTAGTTGAACGATATAAAAGCGAAATTTACAATTATCTACGCCGGTATTTGGCTGATGATGCCATGGCGGAAGACGCATTTCAAACAACCTTCATTCGGGTCTTTCAGAAATCTGAGCAGTTTGACGCGTCTCGCAAATTCCGCCCTTGGCTGTATGGGATCGCAACGCATCAGGCCATTGATCTCAAGCGTCGAAGCAAACGCCGAGCTTTCCAAAGTCTCGATGTTCAGACTTCAGGCGGCGACTATCGCGAGTCGACGCATGCAGCCAATATTGCGGACTATCGACAGTCAACGTCCGATCCGCTTGAGAAAGCCGAGTTGCGATTGCGAATGGAAGCAGCCATCGAGGAGGTCGGTGAACCGGGCCGCAGTGCTTTAGAGTTAGTCTACTTACAAGGCTTGCCGTACCGCGACGCCGCCGAGATTCTCGATGTACCCGTTGGGACGGTAAAAAGTCGAGTTCATTCGGCGATTCGCAAACTTTCTGCCATCTGGCAGCGTAACAATTAGTGACCGTTTTCCGCTTGATGGTCCAGCGGTAACCGCTACGACTCTCCCTTCCAATTAGAACCCATGCCGATTTCTGACGAAGATTTGATTGCATATCTGTTGGGTGATGTGAATCCCCAACAACGCAAGCGTATCGAGACTGGCTTGGCTGAAGATGAAAGCCTGCGAGTTCGGTTGAGTGAATTGAGGATCTTGCTTGGGCAACTCGATTCGATGAAGCCCCACTACGAACCCCCCGCCGATCTTCTCGCAAAAACGATGGCGCGCATCGACGAAGTTTGCAGTTCTGCGGACGCCCAGAACTCGGCTCAAGAGGGACCAGACCTAGTTGCTAAGCCAGCCACCGGAGCTGTGCAGCTCGCTTCGCACCTCGGGAACTCAGAGCATAGTTTTCGGCGTAGCACTTGGGATTCGACGGCCCTAGTTGCCTGCGTGGCGGTCTTGTTTTGCTTGTTGATTCCTACGGTACTTCGGGCTCGTTTTGAGTCACGAAGAGCCCAGTGCGCCTATCGTCTGAGTTACCTGGGACGGGGCCTGATTGATTTGGCGTTGATGGATCCTCAGCATCGCTTTCCAGCCATTGCGGACGAAGGTCCTGAGTCATTTGTTGGAATGTATGGTGTCCGGTTGGGCGAAGTTGGATTGGTGAATTCGCCGTCGGATCTGTGGTGCACAAGTCTTGAGGGATGTCGGCCGTCACGAGGAACTCTCGATTTCATTCCAACGGTAGTGCAATTAAGAACTTTTGATGCAAAGAAATTGGAGCTGTGTCGCAATGAGGCAGGTGGCGACTATGCTTCTTCATTAGGTTTGGTCGACAACGGGAAGATTGTTCCGGCTCGATGCGAAGGACGAACTCATTTTGTTGTACTCGCCGATACGCCTCTAATTCAAAACGGTCGTGAAGAATTTGTGGCTCATGATGGTCAAGGAATCAACATCTTTTTTGAAGATGGACATGTGGGATTTGTTGTACCACAATGTTGGCAAGAAGAGATCGGTGACAATCCTTTTTGTAACATCAAGCAATACCATGCAGCCGGCTTGAATCCTAATGACGCCAGTCTTGGCCCGAGCTACTTCCATCCACGTGGCAATTAAATATTCATAAATGTTCGTGGCATCAAACTGCCTGGGCGACCTGTCTACTTGCGTAGCGACTCATGACACTGAACGCAGCGAATGGTCATCTGCACGTAAGCCAGTGTGGCGCGATCGACGTTTTTCTGTTCAGCTGCTTTTTGCAATTGTTCAACTATCGTACGAAATTCATTGCTCTGGCGACGATAGTCCTCGGATTGAACAACCATCCAACTTTCGTCTAACATCAAATTTCGAATGGAGTTTGCATGCTTGGCAATCATATCGAAATCAGCCAACGCAATTCCCTCAAGCGCACCTTTGGCGGGCTCTAGTTTCAACCTCATGAAAGTTGATTTTTTAACTTGGCCCGGTTCTTGTCCGATAGTGAACTGGTGGCGAACTACAGCGACAGAAATGCAAAGAATCGCTAGCGAAAGTAACAGTTTCGAGTTGGTCATCAGAAACGCCTATAAAGGTAGGAAGGATCAAAGGCAGACTAGTACATTGTCCAAGTTAGATTTCGGGGTGGCACGTGGTTCGGACTCGAGCATTGGTTTGGTCCTATCAGCCGGCTAACGCCTTCCGGCTGACAAGTCACCTGCGAATTAACGATCACAATTGCATTTATACGCGGAACGTCGATGAAGCGATCTACAGAGGTACAAACCCCAAACTCTAATCTGGACTAAGCACTAGTTAACTATTTCACTTTTGCCTTCGTGGCATCGGGACTTGCATCGTTAGAAACCGCCCGCAACGTCTTATGGCAGGCAATGCAACTTGTTGTCAGTTGATTAAAAGCCAGAACTGCTCCTTCGACATTCTGTTCATTCGCCTGAGCGGCAATTTCGACAAGCGAAGAATCGAAAGTCCGTTGATGCCTAAGGTAAGCCGGATCCTTTCGACGCACGAATCCTTCGATCTTACCAAGTGTTCGCAGTTGATTTGCCTCGGCCTCTGCTTTTGCAAAATCCTCCTTTGTGAGGGCTTCCAAGATCTTTTTAGAGTGGTCGATCTTCTGAGCCATCCAGAAGCTCATAGGGCGTTCATCAGTGAGCACTGGAGCCTTTTCCTGAACTTGTGGCTTCTCTTCCGCAGTGACTCCGGGGGTAAAACTAAGTACCAGCAACGCGAAAAGTTTTTTCATAGTCAGGCCTTTAGATTGCTTTGACAATTCGACGATCATGAACACTCAGGCTTCTCGAACGGATTCAAGAAACACTAAGCAATCCTTGTGCCAAGGGACTTTAATGCCTAACGGTAGAGTGATCCGTATTGTTGTCGCAAGTTCTCTTGTTCCGTTACCGGGATGGGTGCCACGGGTGTTAGTGGCACAACCGAAGCGACACGTAATACATTACGGCAGTATTCGTGACAGCTGATACAAGTAGTCATTGAATGCATGTAAGTGTATGCGGCCCCATCGAGGCTTCTATCATCGGCCTGCTTAATCAATTTGAGTGCACTGCGTCGAAGGTCACTGCGATAGTGCGCATAGACTTGGTCTTCATGGGTCCGCCACCCTTCTGCATCACAGATCTTGATCAGGTCATCACCGCCTTTGCGAATCAGATCGAAATCACCTGCCATCAGGCCTTCAACGACCCGTTGCGAGCTGGATAGTTTGGCTCGCATTAAACCGGCCAACTCCTCACGCCCCACTTCAGAAATCCGAGTGGATTGTTGGCCCCAAGCCAATACGGTGAAACCAACTGACAGCGACACCAACCCAATAGACAATTTCCAGAAACGCATAATCTTAGCTCGCTAATGGCATGGTAATGAACGTACCTACCAGTTGGTTTCGGTCTGCTCAGCCGACACGCTTTAGCGCAACTGACGCAATAATTGCCAGTTCGCTTTACATTGATTTTCAAGCCAAAAAAAGTGTGCTCGAATGACCCATCGCTCACTAAAGCGTGCGAACTAGCACGTTGTGTGGCTTGTGCTTATTTTCTAGCTGCCAGAAACTCTGCCAACTCTTGCAACTTATCCGTATTGATCAAGTCCACGCCTGACGCAGCCAATTGCTCCCAAGTTGCCGCGGTGTCAGGCGCCCCCCAGAACCGCAGCTTGCGATGCTGGTCGTGCGACTTGGCGACGAGCGTCCTTAGTTTGTCGACTTCTTCCTTAGGCATCGCATCGCGACCGCGCCACTGAAAATGACTCGACCATTGATCACTCACCAGCGGCGCCAACTCAACCGGCGAATTTGAGTCCAAATCGTTCATCCGCCCATCCAAAAACGCCAGTCGTGACGTCTGCTTTGCCATGGTCTCCACCGGACGATTGCCTGAGACCACGATGCGAACAGCTCCGCTTACCACTTTGCCATCGACCAGTTTGGTAAGCATCGTTTCAAACGGTGCAAGTTTTTCGAGTAAACTTTCATAAGTCGCTTCGGCTTCGGACTTCAAGTCCACGAGCAATATTAACTCAGGGCCTGGGCTATAAACTCGCCCTGCGTTTGACTTGCAGCGTTCCGCCAGCGGCGACAGGTACAGTTTTTCCAACGTCCGCTCACGCCGCAATTCCAGGAGCGAATGTGCGACTAACAATTCACCATTTACCAAAAATACATCTGCTTCAACGCTTCCAAAACCTTGTTCCAACGCATCGAGCAATGGTCGAGTATGAACGTAGTCGTTATGCGAATGCGCATTCGCGTGAACGACTGACTTCAGTGTGTCATTTGTTTGATCCTGGCCCAGTGCAAAATTTAAAAAACTGAGACCAATTGCCATCGCGGCGCAATACAATCGAAGCATGACGGCTGACTTTCGGAGAGGTGGTGAGTTACGCTGCAAATTATACTAGAAGGCGTGCGCTACGTTGCCGATGCCGTCGAGAGATTGCATTGCTGAATTATTTCATGCTGTATGGGAGATACCCATCGAGCCCTCGATATGGATCAGCATGCATTAGAACGGCTGCAACATAAAAAGGAGAACTCAAGCTAAAATATCGCGGATCACGTGCCCATGCACGTCCGTCAAACGCCGCTCGATACCGTTGTGATAATAGGTCAGTCGTTCATGATCCATTCCTAGCAGATGTAAAATCGTCGCGTGAAAATCGTACACAGTTGTTACGTTCTCAACCGCCTTGTATCCAAATTCGTCCGTTGCGCCGTAGGTAAACGGCGCTTTGACACCTGCCCCAGCTAACCAAGCTGTGAAACCAGCAGGATTGTGATCGCGACCGCTCGCGCCCGCTTGAAACGTCGGCATCCGACCAAACTCTGTGCACCAAATGACGAGAGTATCTTCTAAAAGTCCGCGCTGCTTTAAGTCGCGCAGAAGAGCCGCGGTGGGCTGGTCGAGCACCGGACCGTGCTTGCTATACTGCGCGTGCAATTGCTTGTGCCCATCCCAGTTGCTCACCCCTTCGCCGCCGGTCTGATAGGCTCCGTTAAACAACTGCACAAAACGAACACCTTTTTCGATCAACCGCCGCGCAAGAATGCAATTGCGAGCGTATTTGACTTTCAAATCGTTGGACGCATCATCGGCACCGTAAAGCGCCAATGTATCTGCGGTCTCGGTCGCCAAGTTCGTGACCTCCGGAACACTTAGCTGCATCCGAGCCGCCAGTTCATAGCTTGAGATTCGAGCCGCTAGTTCACTATCACCTGGAAAATCCTCCAAGTGCCGCTTGTTCATGCGCTGCAGAAACTCACGTGTCGCTTCGTCCGTTACAGCCGTCACATCGACTGGACGGTCAAGGTTGCGAAGTGGTTTGGTCGCGTTAAAATCGGTCCCCTGAAATGCGGCTGGCAAAAATCCGCAGCCCCAATTGTTGACGCTCGACTGCGGTGTACCTCGCGGATCTGGAATCGCAACATAGGAAGGCAGCTCTTGATTCTCAGTCCCAAGAGCCCACGTTACCCAAGCTCCAACGCTCGGAAAACCATCGAGTGTAAAGCCCGTCGACATGAAATTCTCGCCGGGACCATGTGTGTTGGTCTTGCCTGTCAGCGAATGTATGAAGCACATGTCATCAGCCAATTCGCCAAGCATCGGTACCAAATCTGACACCATCTTGCCGCATTGGCCGCGCGGCTTGAATTCCCAAGGGCTCTTGGTCAAGTTGCCCTGCTTGCCTTGAAACGTCAGCAACCCATCCGCCCCGGGCAGCGGCTCGCCGTTGCGTTTGATCAACTCTGGCTTGTAGTCAAAGGTATCCAATTGACTGCACGCACCAGCGCAGAAAATCATCAAGACGTTTTTGGCTTTGGCGGAAAAGTGGGGTTCGCGCGCCGCAAAGGGCAAAGCAGGGTTGATCCGGGGACGCAGCGGTGACTTATCGTCCGCCAATAGACCTTCGTTTTGCAGCAAGCTTGCCAGCGCAATGCCACTAAGCCCCTGAGCGGTGTGACCAAGGAACTTTCGACGATCAAGTATGTCCGCAAACTCTCGATTCATAGTCAACACTGCAAGGAAAAAGGTTAGGGAATGAATACAAACTCATTGGCATTGAACAGCGCCCGAGCAAACTGCATCCAGCCCTGCTGCACTATAAACTCGTTCGCATCGTTAAGTTCCCCTGCCCGGCATTCACGCCCAAAACAAATTTCGTAGGCCGAACTGATTTGCGCATCGCGAGTCACGAACTCTCGCTGCATTCGCTCCGCAAGCAGCTCTGATTGTTGCAGCACAAAACGACTGTTTAACAGGTTCAACGCCTGCAGCGGTGTCGTCGATCGATTGCGGCGCGGTGTCACTTGGCTGCCGTCTGGACAATCAAAGACTCCGAAAATCGAATCTTTCTCCATCCGGACTTTGGTCATGTAGACCATCCGTCGCCAATCGGTTGGTCCGAAGTCTTTCTTTGGAAAATAGTGCCTCACGTTCTCCAGTTCCACCTCGAATGCACTAAATCCTGGCCCACCTACTTGCAAATCCAACTTGCCCGTCGCAGCCAAAATGCAATCGCGAATACCTTCGGCTTCAAGCCGTCGCGTTGGAAACCGCCATAGCAAACGCGAACTTGCATCCACGGCCATTGCATCTTCGCGTGGGCGACTATCCTGTTGCCAGGTTTTCGATGAAAGGATCAGTCGATGCAGCTCTTTGATCGACCAACCCGATTCCATGAACTCGCAAGCTAACCAGTCGAGTAGCTGTGGGTGAGTCGGCAGAGTTCCATTGGCACCAAAATCCGAAGGTGTGTTCACTAAGCCGATCCCAAAATGAAATTGCCACAGTCGATTGACTAGGACGCGAGGCGTCAGTGGATTATCGCGACTAGCAATCCAGTTCGCCAGTTCCAAACGTCGCTGGCTCTCGGGTGCATCTGCGTGCAGATTTAGCGAAGTCAGCGATTCGATCGCACCTGGCTTCACTACTTCACGCGGTGCAGTGGGATCGCCACGATACAGTCGATGCGTCGCTGGCGGCCACACAAATCTACCGGTGTAAACGCTCGAAGATTTCAGAAGCAGCTGACGACTTTCTTCCAGCACCTGCAGTTTGGCTACCCCATCACGAACCATCTGGGATTCTCTCGCATCCAATCCCGCAAGCTCATATTGCTCAATGGCTGCCTTGCGTTTCTTCAGCGGCAAGCGATCTGCGGAACTTGCCGCCAGCGTCCACTTGATACCGTCCGTTGATAGCTCAATACGATAGTCGGTTGCCACGCGATCAGCGAACTGCCCCTTGTGATCACGCCCCCACACAACACGATCAATCCGACTTGGCTCAGCGAACTCAATCTGAGCCCATCCGCCACTGGCTTGACTTGCGATCCAACTGCGAGTGTTTCCAAACTGGCCGTCGTTAAGATGCTCGAGTTTATGCAACGGATGCACAAAGTCGCCTGACGATGTCACTTGTGCACCCTTGGATGCCAAAGCAACGTTTTCTTCACCAGCAAATACTTGCAACTCGTCAATGCATGGCTCCGATGCGCTCGTCGCATTGATCGTAAAACGAATGAACTTTGCTTCGATCTGGGCAGTTTGCGCGATCGGCTCGATGTTTTCCACCGCATTGACCGGATCTCGTGTGCCTTGGACTTTTGTGTACTTGGTCAATTCACGGCGCAGCATTTGAATCTGATTCGCTAGATCATCTGCCTTGGCTCTCTTTTGGGCACTCAGCGGTAACTCCTGCTCTCCATGTTCAACCCCCGCAAATACAGCTTGCAGTGCGTAATAGTCCGTCTGCATGATCGGATCAAACTTGTGATTGTGGCATCGGGCGCATCCAGTTGTTAAACCCAGGAAGGCAGTGCCGGTTGTATTGACGATGTCGGCCAATTCATCTTGGCGCTGCATCAAGCCCAATAGCGGATCTTGGCCTTTCACAATGTCATTGG
>JANNNN010000868.1:0-4285 GCA_031398555.1 Planctomycetia bacterium
CGAATCTCTGACCACGTTCCGGTGTGGGCCGAATTTACAATCACCGAGCAACCCAGCGGTAGCGTAATGATGGGCAATAACCCCAGCAACCTCGTTCGTTAACAACTAGAACGGCACACTAACATCCAGCAGCGGTGCGACTGAATGTAAAGTTGGCAAACAACTCGCCTTGATAGCAAGCGAATCCTAAAGTACGAATCCTAAAGTACGAAGCTATGCGGCATCGGTTGCACCTGGATGCGTTTGTTTCCAGTGCTGGTAAGCTGGCTTCACATTGCGCATCGTCAGCCACTTACCATGAGTTTTCGTGGTACTGGACATTAAGGTGTCAGGTGCAATTTCCCCTTTAGTGATCCGCGTTAATAACTCCATTTCGCAAACTGGACCAATGCGTTTTTGACGATGAAAAAACCCCTTCTTGATGAAATACCAATCGGCTGACATTTGATTGCTCCCGTTTTTTGACCAAGCAGAAACGATAGCAACTCGCGTGATGCTACGTCTGCCTATTTATGTTTTCCGCCTTCGCAGAGCGAAAATCAAGCAAAATCCGACGGATTTCTTAAAAGCAATACTTGCGTACTACTTCTTTCTAACCCGATAGAGGTACTTAATGGCAGAAAACGTCGCCGCGTGTCTTACTCAATAAACCCTTAGCGCTAGGACGCAGTTCCGCCGTGCGAGAAATTAATCTGTTGTAATCCAGGGTAATGCAGAGCTTGCCAGAGGGAGTCATCCAGTCGCGCGATCGTCATACAGAACTGCCGCCGCATAACCAAGTAAGTCGTCTCGCTTGCGACAGATCGCTTGCATGGACTGGTATTCGCCGATGCCGATACTTAACTCTAGCATCGTGGGTGCAATGCCGAGCAAACGGCAGCCGACGGGCATACGTCGGTCAAATGCACGCAGCGCCTCTTCCTTTCGGCCACAACGCGAAAGCAAGTCGATTAGTACTTCGACGGCGACGGTACCAAATTGACTTTGGTCAACTGAGTCAGCCTTCTGCGTGAAGTAGCGTATACCCTGATCGACTTGTTGCCCGAGCAGCGCGCGAAAGAAAGCTGCCGAACTTGGATAAAGATCCAAAAATGGTTCTTCACCAGCGTATTGAAACTGCGAATGAAGATGGCGACCGTAAACCGTCAGATCGAGTGCCAGTCGAATGTCATCTGGATTTTCAAGAACACGTGCGTAGCGAACCGTTGAAGCGAGATGGCTGGTGTCGAGATGATAAGACCCGTCACGCAACAAGTCGGGTCGCGCCTTCAGTAACTCCTCGGCCGTTTGTTCAGTAGGTTCCTTGTTCTCGCGCTTAGCAATGTCGCGTCGCAAATTAGCGAGCATTTCTGTATGGACGTGCTTTACTAGCAAAGTCGCACCGACCTGTTGATCGGATCGCGGACGGGCGCCCAACGCGGACTCGAACAGAGTGATGCTGTTGCAGGTACCGAGGCGATCGAGTGCCAATTGATAGCCACGGGCAATGTCGACTCCTTCATGCAGAAGGACTTCCAGTAGTTCGTCGACGTTCTCGTCGGTGACGGAAACCAGTTCGAGCATGGCCGCTGCGGCGGGTCGATCACCAACCGGACGCATGTACATCCAGCCTTCGCGGATCTTGCCTTGTTTAAAAAAGCCCTCTCCCACACGACGACACGAATCGATCAAACCGTGTTCCAACTGGACTTCCAACCCGGCCGAAAGTTTTTCACTGCGGTCTAACTGAGCTGGAGGCAATCCCACGCTCAGACGCAGTTGCATCTTGAGGGCTTCGAACATCTCGTGAAATCGACCTTCAGATTCCAAGTAGGTGACCAAACGATCAACGGCGGATTGCGGACCAGTTTGCTGGCGAATAAGTTGGAGTTCGTCGAAGATGGCGGAGTTTGTTTCGGAATTCGAATTCATATTGCAGTCGTTCGATGTTCAAAGCCGGGCATATGCCCCCTGGCGGGGAGCAGCGGAAAAGGGGAAAACAGCGTTCGTTGCCATTGTAACCAGTTTCTAGTTTTCGACACCCGTGAAGCGGACGGCGGCGTGATTTGCGGCGAGCCTCCAGGGCTGGTTGGTGACCCGACGGCGCAGGCCGCAGGTGTCGAAGTGACGGTGCCGTGGGTTAGGTTTACGATCCAGTGCCTTGCAAGCTGAGTTGTCCTGCGGAAACTGGTTTTGCTGAAATGGGATTTTGCTTTGAGACGCTGAATTTTGATTTGATGACTTATACTTCGAGACCCGCGGCTAGCGCCGTCGGCTCACAACACCGGCCAGCGCCGTCGGCACACAACTATTGCTGACAGACACCGTCGGCTCATGCCATTAGAAACATATTATGACTGACGAAACAACATCCTTTGCAGGGTTGCGTGTGGCGGCTCTGGAAAGTCGTCGACGGGATGACATGGAGCGGCTCATCGCGAGATTCGGTGGCCAACCCTGCGTTAGTCCGTCGATGCGCGAAGTGCCAATTGAATCGAATCGCGAAGCCATTGATTTCGCTTATCGCGTCATGACTGGCGAAATCAATATTGTCATCTTTTTGACAGGTGTCGGCTTCAAGCATTTGTTAACAGCAGTCGAGAAGCATGTGGATCGTCAGCGGTTTATCGATGCGCTTTCCGATGTGACAACCGTGGTCCGGGGACCTAAGCCTGCGGCGGCGATGCGAGAACTGGGATTAACGCCGACTATCAAAGTTCCGGAACCCAACACGTGGCGAGAACTGCTCAAATCGATCGATGAGAATGTTCCTATCACAAACCAAAAAATTGGTTTGCAGGAATATGGTAAAACGAATCCGAGTCTAATTGCTGGGCTGGAGGCGCGTGGCGCGGAAGTGATTCGTGTACGAGTCTATCAGTGGGAGTTGCCGGTCGATTCGGGACCACTGGAAGCTAATGTGCGAGCGATGGCCGCTGGTGAGCGCGATGTGTTGCTACTGACCAGCGCGCACCAAGTTGCGAATATGCTTCGTATCAGTGCCGACTTGGGGCTGGAAGAACAACTGCGATCCGCCTTCAAAAATATGATCGTGGCATCGATTGGACCGACTACAAGCGAAATGCTCAAGCAAAACGATTTGCCGGTCGACCTAGAACCTGAGCATCCGAAGATGGGGCATCTAGTGCAGGAGTGCGCCGCGCGGGCCGCTTACCTTTTATCCGGACGAACGGTCAGCGCTCAAGTAAAAGAAACAACTGGGAAGTCAGTCATGGATAAACAAGCCGCTTGGTACGACGGACCATTTATGCGAGCCTGCCGGCGCGAGTCTTCCTCGGTGACGCCAATTTGGTTGATGCGACAAGCGGGTCGTTATATGGCTGAGTATCGCGTAATTCGCGACAGGATCAGTTTCCTTGATCTTTGCAAGGATCCAGCCCTGTGCGCAGAAGTGATGTGCACTGCCGTCAAACGCCTTGGAGTTGACGCGGCTATTATCTTTTCGGACCTTCTGCCAATACTTGAACCGATGGGGATGGATCTTGAGTTTGCCAAAGGTGATGGTCCGGTGATTCACAATCCGCTGCGAGTGGCGGCGGACGTCGACCGCGTTCAAGAGCTGACGTCGATGGAGTCGCTGAGTTTTGTGACTGAAACCGTGCGTTTGACCCGCCAAGAATTGCCGGCTGAGATTCCCGTGATCGGTTTCGCCGGAGCCCCATTTACGCTCGCCAGTTATATGATTGAAGGCGGTGGCAGTCGCAACTACATGCACACTAAGATGCTCATGTATCGTGATCGTGGAGCATGGAAAGTGTTGATGACAAAGCTCTCTCGCAGCATCGCCCGCTACTTGAATGCTCAGATTGCCGCCGGTGCACAGTGCGTGCAGTTGTTCGATTCTTGGGCAGGATGTCTATCCGTTCAAGACTACACCAACTACGTTTATCCCTATGTGAAGCAGATCATCGATTCGATTGCTCCTGGCGTGCCAGTGATCAACTTCGCGACTGGCAATCCAGCTTTGTTGCCACTCCTTCGCGGAGACAATCGAACGGTCGTTGGCATCGACTGGCGAATTCCACTCGACGACGCTTGGAAAGTTGTTGGCCATGATCGAGCCGTGCAGGGTAACTTGGATCCGCTCGCGCTGCTCGCCGATCAAGAGACTTTGCGCGAGATGGCTTCGGATGTACTCCGACGCGCCAGTGGACGATCGGGGCACATCTTTAATCTCGGTCACGGAATTTTACAGCAGACCGATGTCGACCAAGTAATTGCCCTAGTCGACATGGTCCACGAGATGAGCCGCCGCTAGTGAGCGTTCAGAGTCGAGAGTCGAGAG
>JANNNN010000984.1:0-2722 GCA_031398555.1 Planctomycetia bacterium
TCTAAAATCTCTTCCTCCGCTTAAGTTCTTGGGGGCCCACCCCCAAACCCCCGGGATTTTTTAAGGCATGGCGCCGGTAACTCAATGTTTGCTTTCGCACAGGCGCAGCATTATTATGAACTATGCTAAGTGAAACATAGCAAAGCTCGCGGGGACGCAACTTTGTGAGGGATAACTTAGTCGCCGGTGAGTCAATGACCCGCCGAGCACGTAGCGCCCGTGCTCTCACACACCACTAACGTAGATTCAGGCGAACCGATCTTTTTCACGAGGGCACTGTTTACAGCTTCAACTGATCCGTGGGAAAGAAATGTGTGATCTCCCACGGATGGCATAGCGGTCACGGATAATACATCCAATCGAATCGCCCAGGCTTGAATGAGTCTGTAGGCGCCGCTGCCTGCGGGCGAAAGGGCGGGGCGGACACAAGTGTAGCATTGACTACATGTTTTGTAGCAATGGCTACGCTTTACATTTCCTGGTATATTCTAAGCCTGGCCAATATTCTTAAAACATTGAGTACCTTTCATGTCACTCGCAATCAACGTTTTAAACCATGTTCGCCGATGCGGTCGGCTCGCTGCTTTGACGCTCATGCTTTTCGCGGGTGAACTGCAACTCAGCAAGGCGGAGCCGCCAACACCGCAACTAGTCAGTGTTAGGCGAATTTGGGATCGTGCTGCCCACAACGCATTCACAGATCTACTAGATCACCAAGGACAGTGGTACTGCGTTTTCCGCGAGGGGACTAAGCACGTTTCGCCGGACGGATCATTGCGTATTATCACATCACGGGACGGCGAAAGCTGGGAATCATTATCGCTGATCTCGCACCCTACAGATGATCTTCGCGATGCAAAACTCACTGTTTCGCCCGACGGCCGATTCATGCTCAACGGTGCCGGTATGCAAGCTGACAAGGAAGTTCGGTATCATTCGATGGCCTGGTTCTCCAGCGACAAAGGCAAGACGTGGGACGACGGTCGACGAATCGGTGATCCGGGTTTTTGGCTATGGCGCACGCAGTGGCACTTGGGTACCGCTTACACGATGGGGTACGAAACGAATCGCGACCGAACGCGGCGGACTCTGCGGCTTTACAAAAGCAACGACGGCGCCAAGTTTGAGACACTTGTGGAAAAGGTTAATGTTCCAAACGGCGTGGGAGAGGATCGGATTCTTTGGATGAAAGATGGATCCGCTCTCTGCCTACTACGAAGCGAAAACGGTACGAAGAATGGACTGCTAGGCCGAGCCAACCCGCCGTTCACTGATTGGACTTGGCGCGAACTGGGGCTCCGAATTGGCGGGCCGAACATGCTTGAGCTTCCCGATGGTCGCATCCTTGCCACCGTCAGACTCTACGCACCGAAAACTCGCACTTCGCTTGCTTGGATCGATCCTGTTGCAGGAACGATCACCGAATGTCTTGAGTTGCCTTCCGGCGGCGATTCGAGTTACGCCGGAATGGTCTTGCATGATGGGCTACTTTGGATCAGTTACTACTCGTCTCATGAAGAAAAGACTTGCATTTATTTAGCCAAAGTGAAGCTATAGCCCGAGTAGCTTCCGCATTTCCGGCGGTAGAAGCAAACCGACAACACTGTCAAACCAAAACACCAAGTCCATTGCCATCGGAGTGCCTAATCGACTAGATCGTACGTGAATGCGTTCTTTCCCTTTACTACGTCCGCTAGAATTCCAGATGTAGTCGGCGAAGAGTACTTCTTCGGAATTAAACTCTTGAGGATGGGCGGCGGTGTGACTCCAACCAGATCCGCGTCTTCCGGATTGACATGCTTCGCATTTTTGGTGTCCATCGAGTTCTTGGTAATCATCACTGAGTTGCTACCGATGATAGCACCATCGTTGGGTTCGTAGGTGTACAAAGAACAATTACCTGATGCGTCGGTCGTCCCAACTGATGGTTGTGGATTGGCAACGGAAACAAACTGCACAATCGCAGCTTCAACGGGTTTCCCTTTGTAGGTCACTGTTACGGTAACCGGGGCCGTCGGCCTACGATCGCCATTATCGGCACTGCAACCGGTCAACAGGAAACAAAGGCTTACCCCAACAACGCATTGCTTTGCGAACATTAAACACCCCAATTAATTGTAAAGAAAAATAAGTAAGTGCCACTGCGACTATTGCCCCAGTGGCACTTACGGTTAATTTTGAAATAGACGTCAATTAGTTGTCGAGTTGTGCAACTTCACCACCCGACACCGTACCCATCGCTCCCCAAATTCCATAAAGACTCGCTCCCGACGGCACTGGCGAGGCTGCAGTGGCGTTGATGGCGGATGTGTTGCCAGTGTCGACTGAATCTGAAACAAATCGAACCGATCCGTCGCACAAGCCGACGTTGACTCCGCCTGTATGCATGCTGCTAGCGGGCAGAACGACAACGTTAGAATCCGCAGCGAGGTTGCCATCGCCGTAGCAGGAAGGTTTGTTTGGCCCGAGCACCGTATTAAAGCCGGTACGCTCAGCTTGCCCGTCAGTCCAAAGTACGGAAAAACGCGCCTTAAGTTGTGTTCCAGCCTTATATCGATTACCAACTGCCGTCGCCAAGCAACTACTTGGAGTAACTTGAATATTGGCTTCGAGCGCCTCATAGCGGCCAACAGGCTCGCTGCCGCTCGCCGTAATCAGTGGAACATGAACGAATAGGGGGCAAAATAGACACTTTGGCGGTGCATAATAAACAAAGATCTTT
>JANNNN010001103.1:0-3793 GCA_031398555.1 Planctomycetia bacterium
AGGTTCTTCCAACTTCGCTTGCCGGTGCTGCTGGACTAACTAGCTTTGTAGACACTTCGGGAGACACCTTCCTTACTCCCCTTGATGCTCTCCTAATTATCAATCAACTGAATCGAAGTCGCACTAGCGGCGAAGGCGAGTCGTTCGCAAGTCACGACGTCGCGTTGCAGCAAATGGCCATGGACGATGATCTAACAACGGTCCGGACAAAGCGGGCGTTCGGTCCAAGGCGTTGACATAAGCCACCGGCTGCTGGCGCTGCTGGATTCCAATTAAGCGATCTCACATCAGTCCTAATTCGACCGACAACGATCCGTGCTGACTGTTAAATGGAATCATAGTGACTGCCATATGCGAATTGTAGGCAATAAGGTGGCCGATTCCTGCCACAACAGTCGGCAATCCAAGTGCAACGTTGGGTACACTTAAACGTTCTTTCGCGTTTCCACCGATCATGTTGGCAAATTCACCAACGAGATCTACTACGTCGCTGTTGAGTGAGTCGGGGCGTTCGGCCAGAAACTTCTCCGCTGCAGCAAACATCAACTCTTGATCGAAACTCACAACGACTGTGGCTCGAACCGCACCGTTGAGGCTGATGATGCCGCTGATATCGTGGCGTGGTGAAAATCCATCGTACTTCGCGATCGCACCTCGTTCTAGACTCCAACCACACATCGTCCCAAACACGCTTTCAGTGCTTTCGATCAGGCATCGATTGAGCGTATTCTGCAATGCATTCAACCCGTCGGTTTGAGCCTCATCAAAGGCGACAGCATTCACGGATATCATGCGAGCGTTACGCTCCAAAATTTCGTTGACCAGATTATCGTTAGTCGTACTCACTAGCTTTTCCCTTAAAATCGGCTTTATGGATGTAGACCGCCCCAGAATCGTCAGGCGGAGACCGAGTGTAAGGGGCGTACCTCGATAATAGCGGCAAACGATCGGACACTCGGAATACAGGTTTCCGATCGGCAATGTAAATTACGCGATCACCACGTACTTTTCAAGTTTGTCGAACAGGTCTACTTGCTCAAATGGTTTACAAAGATAATCTGTTACTCCCGCTTGGATTGCCTGAACCACACTCGCTTTTTCGCCTTCGGTCGTGATCATGATGATTGGAACCGGGGAGCCAGTTGCTCGGATCGCTTGCAATAGCTCCAAGCCTGACATTTCAGGCATGTTCCAATCTGTGAGCACGATGTCAACAGGTTCAGCAAGAAAGGCAGCCAGCCCTTCCCTGCCATCGGCTGCTTCCACGATGTCACTGACGCCGCAAGCGTTAAGTGAACGGATAATAATCTTCCGCATGATGCCCGAATCGTCGACTACCAAGACCTTCATCGCGTGCCCCTCAATAATTCGTGAACCTGTCATTTTCAAACCAACAAATACCCGTCACCGGTTGGCTGAGTGTAACATGGGTTGTAAGCAAGGTTAGTCAAGCAACAATATACCGATAATCACGAACAAGAACATAATATTCATTCGTTAGCGGATTATTCATCTGTTATCAAAAAATGCTCGCGTGCAGAGGCGTCTCAGCGCCTTTTTCCTCAAAGCCCCCTCACAATCTGAATAGATTGACGCGAATCCTTGCCTTAACGCCATTCCTGTTATAGGTTTGCTCGGTGAGATTCTGGATCAGACTCTCAAGGGGCAATCTATCAGTTTGGAAATCGGCTTCGCTGACTGCACTTAGGTTAGACGCCTAAGTTTGGGGCATTCGGACTGCGACTTTGCAAATACTCGATAAGCAATCCAATTGGATTGAGCGTCTATAGGTCGCATTTTTTGCATCTATAGGAGTTTTCTTATTTAGTCGCAGATGCCGTTTCTTCCTATACTCGCCCAACGTTGATGCATGCCATGTCAGTTTGTTGACTTGCAATAAATTTTAAGAGGGCGATTTAATGAGTTTTGAAGATGCTGAACTACTCAAAGAGTTCGTAGTGGAATCTCAGGAGCATCTTTCCGATGTTGAAAATCAACTTCTGACGCTTGAGTCTCAGGGCGAGAGTATGGATGTTGCTCTTGTAAACACAGTTTTTCGAGCTGTTCACTCAATAAAAGGGGCGGCTGGATTCCTCGGTCTCGATACGCTACAAGGACTGGCTCACCGCGAAGAAGAAGTTCTCAACAAGCTTCGCAATCATGAGCTGCGCCCAACGTCTGTCGTAATTAACACGTTGCTAAAAGCTACCGATCGGCTAAAGGGCCTATTAGATGAGATTGATAATTCAAATGGACAGGACGTTACTGAGCACTTAATTGCGCTCGAGAGAATTCTAAGCGGCGGCGCGGAACCGCTTCCGATAAGTGCACCAGCGGATGGGACTTCAATGGTAGTTGCTGCTTCGGTCGCCACAGATGGGCTATCGGATGAAGCGTTGCGAGAGTTTCTGGTGGAGAGCTACGACAATTTGGAGCAACTCGAACGTGACCTAATGTCTCTAGAACGCAACCAGGGCGCGAGCGACATTATTAACAGTGCATTTCGAAATATTCATACGATCAAGGGGACGGCCGGCTTCCTTGGTTTCAGCAAATTAGAAAAAGTCACACATGTCGCCGAAAATCTGTTTGGCAGCATTCGCAGCGGCAAGATGCAGCTGGATTCGAACATCAGCGGCGGGCTGTTCAAGATGATTGACGCTGTACGACTGATCTTGTCCAGCATCGAACGTCAAAACACAGAAGGAACGGAGAATATTGAGCCGCTTGTGACGCTTCTGATTGCATTGTGCGACGATTCTCCCGCAAAAGCCCTTTCCGCGAAAGCAAAAGTAAAGGCAACTGCCAAAAAACGGACTTCTAAGTCAAGTGATCTCAAATCAGAGTCGCCGACAGAGTTGCGGGGCAACGCCAACGTGAAGACTTCAACTTCCCCGAAAGCACCGCTTGAAGGCAAAACCGAGCAAACCGCATCCAATGCACCGGTACTAAATGCCGTAATCGACTCGACGCTCCAGCCGACTGTGACTCAAGAAATGCCGACGCTGCTTGCAATGCCTGTACTACCTTCGCCCGCACCTATCAAGCCAGCCACATCGATAGTCGGCGCAAGTGAACAGACGGGTTTGCAGTGCTCCACGCAAAAGCCGGTCAAAGTCGATAGCGAAGTCAGTGCAGCCGACAGCACCATTCGTGTGGATGTTGCGCTTCTCGATAAACTGATGACTTGCGTGGGTGAACTGGTTTTGGCTCGCAACCAGATCCTGCAATTCACCAACGGTAAAGTGGAGAGCGAACTACACAGTACATCTCAGCGATTGAACATAATCACCACTGAACTGCAAGAAGGGGTCATGAAGACCCGGATGCAGCCCATCGGGAACGTGTGGAGCAAATTCCCGCGTCTAGTTCGCGATCTGGCTGTCCTTTGCGAAAAGCAAGTTCGCATCGAAATGGAAGGAAAGGAAACTGAGCTCGACAAGACAATTATCGAGGCGATCAAGGACCCGCTGACCCATTTGGTCCGCAACACTGTCGATCACGGTATCGAACGTCCCGAAGTGCGGCTTGAAAAGGGCAAAGCAGTCGAAGGTTGCTTGACCCTGCGTGCCTATCACGAAGGTGGACAAGTCAATATCGAAATCTGTGACGATGGAGCCGGTCTGAATTTTGAACGCATCAAGGCCAAAGCAATCGAGCGTGGATTGATGACGCCGGAGCAAATCGCGCGGATGGCAGATCGCGACATCGGAAACTTGATCTTTTTACCTGGATTCTCGACGGCCGAGAAAGTCTCGAATGTGTCCGGTCGCGGCGTTGGAATGGATGTCGT
>JANNNN010001106.1:0-2457 GCA_031398555.1 Planctomycetia bacterium
AGTCCGGGCATGCGGCGAGGCTAGCAGCCCGGCGGGTTCGGGCGGGCGCCGCCGCTCAACGCGACACGACGGCGATGCCGCGGAACTGGCCTGCCGCGGCCGCACGCGACCGAAATGAGTATGGATGTTCGCAATTGCGTCTGGTGATCGTATTCCTGGCATGGTCGAATCTTAAAGAAAAACCAATTCAAAATTATCTTTCACCACTTGTCCTCTTGCCTGTCAATGTTGTCAAACAGAAAGGAATTCGCGATACCTTTTCAGTGGAACCACTCGACACCCAAGCCGAAGTGAATCCAGTTATCCGCCACCTGTTTCGACAACTGTACAACATTGTCCTGCCCGAGACCGTCGACATTGAAGCGGGCGGCGTCGAGCAGCTCTACGAACTTTTAAAAACTCAGATTGTCGCTAACGAACCCGCTGTTTCTCTGAACAAAATACAGCGACCGCGAATTGAGTTGATCCATGAAAAAGCCAAACGTCGACTTGACCAGTACCGGCGGGCTTCGCGAGTTTCAGGTCGTGGTGCTTCGCGCTTTGACGACATCGAGTACTCGTACGACTCCACCAACTACCATCCGCTCGGGGTACGACTATTCGCGCAGCGGGTACGACAGCCGTCCTTTCATCTGCAAAGAGTAATGACTCACGGAGTGCCAACTCGCAACTACGCGGTACCGGCAAGTGGCTCGATCCCCGACGAGCCACCAGCCAGTGACGCGGAAGCCAGTGACGCGGCAGCCAGTGATACAACAAGCGAAGCCGGCACACCCGCGTCAATTGCCGTCGAGCGTGATGTGGCAGTTATGCAGGATGCGTCGAGCGACAATCCGTATCATTGGTCATTTGATCTGTGCAACGTTACGCTCGTCAACCTGCACTACCGACGGATGTCATTGGTACGTGACTACGAAATCATTATTCAACAGCATATCACCAACACCGCCTTCGAATCGGCTTTTAGCGACCAACCAGTCGAGCAGAATTCGGTCCCCTTAAATCCCGTACCGTTGTCGGACCGCTACGAAGTTGTCGTTAGCGACCCCACTCAGTCGCGGGCGATCGCCCAAGCCCGTACCGGTCGCAGTTACATCATCCAAGGCCCTCCAGGAACAGGTAAATCGCAGACGATTACCAACTTAATTGCGGACTTCGTTGCGCAAGGCAAGCGAGTGTTGTTCGTTTGCGAAAAGCGAGCCGCCATTGATGTGGTTTATGCGCGATTGAAGCAAAGCGGACTGGGCCAATTATGTTCATTGGTGCACGATTCACAGACGGATAAAAAAGAGTTTATCCAGGACCTGCAGCAGACATACCAAGCTTTCACATCGGCGAATGATAAGCAATTCAAAACGACAATGGCTGCGCGGCAAAGAACCATTGGGCAAATGGAATTAGCTCTGGCTGGCTTAAGCGGTTTTGAATCGGCGATGGAGTCGCTCATTCAGTCGCCGGATGGCTCGGTATCACTCACGATGCGTCAATTGCTAGACCAAATCATCGCTCGACGATCCGCCAGCAAGGATCTCCCTACTCAAGTTGAAGATATAGCGTCAGCCTTGGCTAGTCTACAACCACCGACGTTGCCGCAGAGGTGGGAACATCACCTCACACTCCATAAACTACGTGTGCGACTAGAGAATCTCAATTCTCAAAAGATCTTCTCAGCTCATCCGCTACGTTCATTGCATAGCACTGTGACCAAACAAGATCAAGCCATCGAGCACACTAAAAAGCTCTGCCAACGAGCTCTTGAGCAACTCGAGCAGTTCGAGTTGGTCGTGATGCAAAGTGGGATCGATGGTCAATACTGGTCGACCTTTGAATGCTCTGAGCAACTGCTGTCATTTCTGAAACGAATTTCGCCGCTGGCAAACGATGCCAATTTGCAGCTACTCGATGCCCGCTCGGCGCGCACGCTACACTTCCGAAAAGCTCTCACTCAAATTGGCAAGAAACAATCGAAACTTGATGCCGCCGAAACGCGAACGATTCACTGGAAGAGCAAATTAACGCCAGATGAGACTCGCATCGCTCTGCCGCCAGCCCAGAGTTTGCAGGCCAACATGTTTCGATGGCTGCTGCCGATGTACTGGAAGCTGAGTAAGCTGCTCAATGCACGCTACAATTTCTCCGCTCACAGTATTCAACCAACTTGGACACAAGTCCTCGAAGATTTGCAAGCGGCCCACACCGCCCAGGAGCAACTCACCAGTGTCTCTCAAGGCCTTACTCAAGAATTAGAATTGCAAGCCTCTCCGAGAGAGATCGAAGCCCTTGTTCGTAGTCTTGCTGACGACCTTCCCAAGCTGCCTGTTTGGATCGGAAACGTTCATCGTGAATTGATGAATTCGCAGCAAGCCAACGAAACGATCACAAGTTCGCTGGCGGTCATTCCTTATCTAAATGCTCTGCGAGAGACCGTTGCAACGCTACTTTTTGGTTGGAACGACC
>JANNNN010001107.1:0-3452 GCA_031398555.1 Planctomycetia bacterium
TCACTCCGGCTTAGTCATCAGCGACAGTCTTTGGCCAGGCCTCTTGGTATGCCGCGAAGCAACGCCGTCACGGTTTCCTTCCTAGTGGAGCGTCAAGATCAAATCTTAGGACCAGTCGGAGTGCGCTACCGAGAGCGTCCCGCTGAGAATCTTTGAACGGATAGTTGTTAGTGCAGTGGTTCAGTCTTATCAACCGGAAGGCGTTAGAGAGCGTCCCGCTTAAAAACCCCGGGAAAACGCGACTTTTCAAGCGACTGATCAGCCGGAAGGCGTTAGCCTCCGGTTGGAGACGTAACCGGAGGCTAACGCCTTCCGGCTGATAAGTCTAAACCAACGTAACGACCATAATCGTAAGCGGGACGCTCTCGTTAGCGTCCGGTTGTGGCTGAAAGCCCTCGGCTAACATCCAATGCCATCTACTTTGTAGCGGTAGAGCGCAAGCCGTCCGGTGTTGCATTGGAAATATTGAGGAAGAACCGGGCGGCTTGCGCCGACACCGCTAAAAAAACACCAAAGTAGATGGCATTGCGCGTTAGCCTCCGGTCAGGTCTTCAACCGCAGGCGAACGGTTTCTGGCCCATAGGTCACCTGCGAATTAACGACCACAATTGCTTTCATACGCGGAACGTCGATAACGCGATCTGCAGAGTGGCACAAACCCCAAAACCTAATCAAGACAAAGCACGGAAACGCTACAATAAACCTACCACAAATCTGTCACTACTCCGTGACTGATAACCCACTTCATCTCCGTACGTACGGCGACCAGTTAATTGGAGAAAATATGAATCGTTGTTTTTCATGGCTCATGTGCACTGCATTTGCACTCGCTGGCATTGAATCTATCGCATCAGCGCAAGATGCTGCTCAGGATGCCGCGCCGGCGGACACGGGCGATTTGAAATCGCTATTCAATGGCAAGGATCTAACGGGCTGGGACGGTGATCCGAATCTATGGAGCGTAAAGGATGGTGTCCTACATGGCGAAACCACTGCGCAGAACCCTGCGAAGGGCAACACGTTTATCATTTGGAAGGATGGAGTCGTCAAAGATTTTGAATTGAGGCTTTCATTCCGTTGCAATGCAACCAACAACTCGGGGATTCAATATCGATCAAAACACATTGCAGATGGCAATGTTAAAAATAAATGGATCGTCCGCGGTTATCAGCACGAATTGCGAAACGAGAATAAGTTTCCGAACACTTCGTCGTTTATTTACGACGAAGGAGGCAAGCGTGGAAGAATTTGCTTAGTTGGCGAGCGAGCCCATTGGACCGCTGGAAAGAAAGTTGTCGAGAGTACTTTTCTAGACGAAACAGGCTTTCAGAAGTTGATGAAAATTGACGATTGGAATGACGTCGTGATCGTAGGAAAAGGGAAAAACATTAAGCACTATCTCAACGGCAGTTTGGTTTTAGATTTTACAGACAGCGATCCCGCTTTAGCACTAACGGAGGGGATTTTAGCGTTACAGTTGCACGCTGGTAAACCAATGTGGACAGAGTTCAAGAACATTCGACTGAAAGAACTCAAGTAATCGTCCATGGCGGACGCTGCCAGCGTCCGAATCTATTTTACCGTTTCAGCTAAGCGAAGATAACGGCGAGCTCAACGCGAAGCTGACGAGCTCAAATCGGTCAGCTGGGGTATTGAGTGCTCGGCGTTTTTCGAACTTTTACACTTGCCGAGAAGATCTGTCCGTCACAATCGTTCAAAGTAGAAAACTCGCCTTCGCACATTTGCCGCTTTATGCCATCTACGGTATTTGCGACCTTTATTTTAGCTTGACATCGCCAGTGATGTACTTTTCCAAGTTCCCAATAGTCTTTGTTCGTTTCGATGGGGCGTCGATGTGGCAAGACGAGTGGGCGCTTGGGGCAAGTAGAGATGCAACCGAAGAAGTGGCGTATTGCCATTGAGCATGTGACTGAAATTGCAAAGTGCGAGTCCTGCACGCTTGATATCCTTGGGCACACGCTCGGGGAATTGGCTGCAGAACTTGAACAGAGCAAGATTTCCGGATTGGCGTTCATCGCCACAACTGCTGCACAGAGTTGCAAATCGCAAGGTGTTGAGATCGATTCGGCGCGAGTCGCGATTGCGGATTTATGCGAACGACTGCTTGTCGCGTTAGAAACATCGCAACCTTTCGACTTCTGCACTGCGGGCAGCGACTTATTGGCTCTTCTGTTTCCGGAAAAAGTTGATCCCACCGCTTTCGAATCTGCGGCAGCCGAGGATGCGCAGCGCCTTATCAAATCACTTACAAACGATTTGAATCTCACGGAAAACGACGTTGAAATCTGTTTATGCAACGATGACCACATTCTAAAAGAGTTTCTCAACGAGGCCGATGAGCATATTCAAAATGTTGAGCTACTTATGCTCACGCTCGAAAACAACCCACTTGATCCGGGTTCGATCAATGGTTTATTCCGCGCCGTTCACTCGCTAAAAGGGTCTGCTGGTGTCATTGAATTAAAATCTATCGGAGCGATTTCTCACTTAGCCGAAGGGGTCTTGGTACGAGTGCGTGAAGGCAAGATCAATCTTCGAGGCAATGCTTTCGAAGTGATCATGGCGGCAGTTGATGCAATGGCGGAACAAATTTCTTCGCTGACAGACAGTTATCGAACGAAGAAACCGCTCGCATGTCCAGTTCCGCGTATCGTATTACTCGAATGCCTTGATCAAGTAAGAGCCTCTGGGAAGTGTAGTAGCGAAAAACTCGACCTACTTAGGGACGCAAGGGCGAAGCAGGAAGTTTCGTCTTCCAAGCTAGAAACCAAGCCAATTTCAATAACCGATACCTTGCGAGTGGACGGAAAGCGCTTAGAGCTACTTGTCGACTTAATCGGCGATTTGGTGGTAACAGACTCGATGGTCCAGCGCGAGCTGCGTGGTCGGGACAGTGTGATGGCGACCTCTGTGGCTTCACGATTGCGTAAGGTAGTGCGCGAGATTCAGGGACTGAGCCTTACGCTCAAAATGACGCCAATCGGTACTGTATTCCAGAAGATGAATCGGCTTGTGCGCGATCTCAGCGCGAGGCTTGATAAGCCGGTCAAGCTTCAAATCGTTGGGGCTGATACCGAGGTCGATAAGACTCTGCTTGAGTGCATTGCTGACCCACTGGTTCACTTGATTCGCAACTCGCTCGATCACGGCATTGAATCATCGGAGGAACGAGTCGCCGCTGGAAAGCATGCCACAGCAACAATTCGATTGGAAGCCGAGCATCGAGCCGGGTGCATTCATCTGCGGATCAGCGACGATGGGCGCGGCTTGAATCGCAAGCGAATTGTGGACCGCGCGATCGAACGGGGACTTATCGATGCTTCGGCGAATCTGACCGAGCCGGAAATCGACGAGTTAATCTTCGTACCTGGCTTTTCTACTGCCTTAGCGGTATCGGATATTTCGGGTCGCGGAGTTGGGATGGATGTCGT
>JANNNN010001113.1:0-4421 GCA_031398555.1 Planctomycetia bacterium
TCGACATCCAGTCCAGTGACCTCGGTAAACCCAATTACAGTGCCACCCCACTGAACGCTGAAGTGAAATTTGGACAAAGGATACTTAGTCATCATTGCCTCGAATAAAAGTAGGATTATTGAGTAGAGAAAGCACTAAGCCTCGGGCATCTTGTGCGAGAACTTTAAAATGATGAATTCAGCCGGACGAACAACGGCCATCCCGATTTCGATGTTCATGCGACCCTCCAGGATGTCCTGCGGAATCATGGTCACACCAAGGCCAACCCTTACAAAAAATGCCTGCTCAGGCTTTGCGCCCTGGAGAGCTCCGTCACGCCATTGCAAGAGTAAGAAATTTTCGATCATGGCCCGCACCTTAACCCAAGTATTCGCGTCATTGGGTTCGAATACGAATCGATTGCAGGCCTTTTTGACTGACTCTTCAACCATGTTGAAGAAGCGTCGAACCGGAACGTATCGCCATTCATTGCTGTTACCGTCAAGTGTCCGGGCTCCCCAAACCATAACGCCCTGCCCGGTAAAGGGTCGAATGGCGTTAATACTCTTGCCTGTTTCGTGAACATTTAGGGACTGCTGTAGAGCGTCTGTGACCTTAAAAGTAACTCCGGTTACCGAACTCAAGCCAACGTTGGCAGGTGCCTTCCAAACGCCACGCGTACGATCCACCTGCGCATAGACACCAGCAATCAATGGACTTGGCGGCAGAACCAATGGTAGATTACTGATAGCTGCCGTAGCTTGACTATAGACTGCGCCATCTCCACCAATCACGCCTTCTTTTGGCTTCAGAGCACTCAGTGTTTTGCCCTCATGCGTTCCTCCTGATATCTTCACTTTGTCTTCATCAATGCGATAGCTAAGTCCCATTCGAACATTTGGAAAATACGCAGCACCATACTTGAGTCGGTCGAAATTTGTAGGGACCTTCAAGCGGAATAAGTCGGTAGCCGCGACCAGGGCAGATGCATTCGAAATGTTCTCACCCGTGTCGAATAGGTCGGTGATTACAAAGCGATCTTGTAGCGTTTCACATTGTCCCAGTGCTGCGTAAATCAGTTCTCCGTGATCCTCGGCGCTGGGCAGACGCTGTGCTTCCGGAAAAACAATGAGTGTGGGCGCATCCTCGCTTGCCAAGGCGGTTAGCCCAGCCAAAAGGTCTGCTTTGACCGGATCTTTGCCCGTAGCACCAAAGGCACCAACCGAAACGATGTAGCACGGGCCGCCTCCGTTGGAAAAATAGGCTTGCAATGCGTAGTACATGTTGTTGGGCTTCGGCAATTTCTTCGTGGTGATTCCACCCACCGTTTCTTCGGCGAAATCTGCGACAACTGAAACCACCTGTTTCTTACCGTTCACGTCGACTTCGGTAACCTTGACGACAATTTCTTCCTCCAACGGTACGCGTCCGAAGAAGGATTCGTACTCCAACATTGAGGTGATCAAAGTGGGCTTGAGCGTTAAACTGTCTTTACCTAGCACCGCCTTTTCGCTGTATCCAATAAATGCGGGAATCGCCGTTGCAACCTGAGCGACGGATGGCGGAAACGATGGTATTTCCTGAATGTATACGCCGGGTGTCTTAATGTCAGAAGTTGGCATGACAACGCTCGCTTTATCAATTGGGGATTAAAACCTAAAAACGTTGGAGTAAATACGATCTGGTTCTGGAACGATTGAATCAACGTGCGGGTTAGGCAAAAGAACAGCATGGTCTGTGCCGAGCTTCACTTGCTGAACCTCTTGTGAAAGGGGCATTGCTTTCTTAGTTACAAAATCCGCATCGAGGTCTCCCAGGTCACCTAAAAGCGGCGGAGTTCGAAAGCGGTAACGCCAGAATGTGTAACGATTGAGCAGTCGTGCTAGAAATCTCGGCTGCCGTAGTGCGAAACCTGTCGATTCGTCGTAGAGACGGTATTCGCCCAATGCATCGCCAGGAACGTGAAAAAGCTCGACGACTACGAGAGTGTTGCGTCGAGCAAGCTCGTTATCAACATAAATCTTGTCGGTGGTTGTAATTGGGATACCGGTGTCATCCTTCCCCTGGATTTCGAGGTTGTAAAGGCCAGAAGTACATTGACTTGCATCGATTCTCATCGGTTGTCCTGGGCTGAAATTCATTAGCTTGATATCGACCGCCGAACCGGATTGATCAATGCATCGGATTTTTTCAACAGCAAAAAGAAGTATCGATGGTTGAATCATAAAGACCCGCGGCACAAGCAGCACTTCATCGGCTTGCGACAAGTAACTGCGCTGGCCAAGCCTGCGCCATGAATCAGCATTGGTAGGCGCAACATGATTACCGTTTCGGAGAGATAGAAAAACATCACCTTCATGCTGAACAACATCGCCGGCCAAGTACATGGTGTTCGATTGAAAAGTGGGCTGCGGCAAGGAGAGTTCGGGGAATTTGGAATTCAGTAATCCTGCCTTGTTAGAAAGGTAGAATACAATCTTGTTTGCCTTCGCAATACTAATATTGGTGTAATTCAGGAAGGAAGAATCTCGCAACTCCAGCGTAAATCGAATCTTAAATGAACTACTCGGAACTCTGATAGGAATGCGACTCGAATTTTTTGTTTCGACTTCCGTCGCTACGAGGAAGCCAGATTTTGTCGTCTTGAGAATACACCCTAGTCCTGACAAAGTCCCTTGGGTATCGTTGGGAACATGGGCAGTAAGATCGCGGTACAAATCAAAAGTGCTCAGGCGGCGATTTCTTTCAACCTCAGTCAAGTCCCCAAACTCCACCACTTCGCCAGAAGCATTGAATCCATTCAGATGAAATCCATGATGGATGTCGACGGTGCAAAGCGGTTGAAATTTGACTCGAAAGCTCATAAACCATCCCTCGCCGCAATTTCCTCAATCAGCCTACCTTCTGCATATGTAGCATCTGCCTGAACCCTAACCATACGAACCTTGTACAACACAAATGGCATTTGCTTCCCCCCCAAGCTCGCCCAGACGTAATTGACCTGCTCAAATGTCAGGGCGAAGAGTTCCATGATTAGCCGGAGTTCCGACGTTTCCTCAGTTTGAATTGCCTCATTCGGAGAGTCCTTCACTGTAAAGACATTCTTCCCCTGAAAAAAAGTCAAAATATTCGACAGCCGCTTGAGTGCTGTCTCGTAGTTGGCGTAATTGGCACTGAAGAGAAGGTAAACATTGATGAACGCAGGTGCATTTCTATATCTCGTTTGATTTCCGTTGCGCTCAAAGTGCGGAGCATTCTTAACGGACGACTCTTCTGCAACGTTAATCACACTTGCAACTACGCGATCTTTGATCGAAGCATTTTGATCTGCGTTGTCGAATAGTGCGATGTTACCCATGACCACGAAGTCTGGACCATCAGCCGCGACCTCATCAATTGATGCGATATAGGACCGAAGTTCCGACATGATCAATTTGACAGCGTTTCTTAGCATGGTCTCGCTTGCATCGAAATTACGATTGAGTTAGCACACCACTCAATTGCCTTTTGACTTTTGTGGTTCGTCATGGGAACACTCTTCCCCGATGCAATCGCGAACGTATTGAACCATCACATTGATAGGTTCGGCGGTTTGATTGAAGAACCAAACCGTATCCAGGACTTTATCGTCCTTGTAAAAGAGCTCGTCCAATGTCGAGTCCGACCAAAATCTTGTGCTTGACAAATCAATAGCACTGCCATTTGGATGAGTCTTCAAATAGAATTTCCCTTCTTCGATTGTCTTGCCAGGACCAGGCAAAGGCTGAATGACCACGAGTCGTAGAAGGCTCTTCTTGCCTGCGTTCACTTCGACTGGCGTACCATTGAAGTCCTTTGCGCCAGTCTTCTCGATTGCAATCTCGAAACTATTCTCGTCATCAGCGTAGAGAACAGGTTTTGGAAATGTTTTAGCCTCGTCTTTACCTACCTGAACTGAGAGGGTTATTTTTACCTCGATTTTAGCCATTGTCTTCTCCTGTTAGTTTCGGATGTTTTTAAATAAGGAACTTGGAATGAATGTACATGTAGCAAATAGGAAGAGCTACGGAAGAGCTACGGAAGAGTGCAGGAAGGTGTAGGAAGCAGTCTTGAAATCGTGTGCTGACTTACACTCGCTGTGCACGTGCGATCAGAAGGAGAACACGTCAACGATGTGGGGATCGTCGTTCCAAAAGCGATAGGAAAACCTGCCGTTAGAATGGAGATCAACGTATCCCAAGTTGTAAGGCCTTAGGCGTTGCGTTCGTCTAGCCGCAAATCGCTTACGCCCTCTGGCACCCTCGCCTCGGCGTACACGAATGGACTAGTCTCTTCGTCAAATCGCTTCGCGTCATAAGGCCAATATTCTTCTGAGACGACGCCAATTGATATCAAGATCTTGAGGCAAGTGCGAAGTCCGAACCCGTGTCACCTCATTTCATTGGTTAGTTTCAGATCATTTC
>JANNNN010001147.1:0-6179 GCA_031398555.1 Planctomycetia bacterium
CCAAAGATAAGTGGCAACCGTGGCAACCACGTCGCAACGCAACGCATTCTCGAAGAAAGTCGGGGCTAATGCTGGCTTGAAAGCCGTCGGCGTTAGCCTCCGGTTACGTCTCCAACCGGAGGCTAACGCCTTCCGGCTGATCAGTCGCTTGAAAAGTCGCGTTTTCCCTGCGTTTTTAAGCGGGACGCTCTCGTTAGCCTCCGGTTTTGGAGACAACCGGAGGCTAACGCCTTCCGGCTGATAAGGCTAAAGCACCGTAATTACCAAATCCGATTCAACCCCCTTAGCACGACGCTCTCCAGTGTGTTCCGGCTGATACTCGCAACCCGAAAATTAGAGTTTGACGCTCCACTAGGCTTCAAGCCTGGGTTGCATCTGGTTCCAAGGCACCGCTTTGGAGCTCACTGCGTTGCAGGCGCCGCCTGCCATTCAAACTTCGGATAATTTCGCGAGGCGGAGCCTTCAGGACAGTGCGTTCCCAGGCGGAGCCCGGTGACGAGTGCCATGGCTTACAATGGTTCCACCTTTCCTCACCGAATCCATTCAAAAGGCCGCATCAATGAAAAGTTGCTTTCGATGTGCTCAGACTTTTATACTTCGAATCTTTATTGGTTGCACAAGTTTGTTAGGGCTTGCAATGCATTCTTCCGGGCAAGAAATCGGTGCTTACGATCGTGCCGGCAATGCGAACCAGTCGCGGAGCGTGTCCTATGCCGTGAATGGAATGGCTGCAACCAGCGATTTGCGATCAACACAGGCAGCGGTGGATATTTTGCGAGCTGGTGGATCGGCCATCGACGCTGCGATTGCAGCCAATGCAGTGATGGGAGTTGTCGAGCCGATGAGCTGCGGGATTGGCGGCGATTTGTTCGCGATAGTTTGGTCTGCAGATGAAAAGAAGCTCAGCGGACTCAACGCGAGCGGTCGGTCGCCTGCACTGGCGACAATGGCCGAGTTCAAAGAGCGTGAACTGAAGGAGATACCGGTATACGGGCCGCTTACTTGGTCAGTGCCTGGTTGCGTGGCGGGCTGGAAGGACTTGCACAAACGCGGTGGTCGATTGCCTTGGGCAAAGCTGTTCGAACCCGCCATTCGGTTGGCTGAAGAAGGCTTTCCCGTCGCACCCGTGATCGCTGGCTACTGGAGAGCGTCGGAAAAACGACTGGCCGAAACAGCGGAGGCAACTCGCACGTTTTTGATCAACGGCAAGGCACCGCGCGAAGGAGTTGTCTTTCGCAATCCTCGCATCGCAGCGACCTATCGATTGATTGCTGAGCAAGGTGCAGACGTGTTTTATTCCGGCTCGATTGCGGCAGAGATTGACCGCTATAGTCGTAGCGTCGATGGCGGTTTGATGCGGTCTGAAGACTTGGCAGCCCATCGCAACGATTGGATCGATCCCGTTTCGACCAACTATCGCGGTTATGATGTCTGGGAGTTGCCGCCGAATGGACAGGGGATCAGTGCGCTGCAGATGTTAAACCTGATCGAACCGTTCGACGTCAAGGCGATGGGATGGGGATCGGCTCAGCTTACTCATTTGTTTGTGGAAGCCAAAAAGTTGGCGTTTGCTGATCGTGCGAAATTCTATGCTGATATGAGTATGGCCAAGGTGCCGCTCGATGCTTTGATTTCGAAGTCCTATGCCGCCGAACGAGCAAAATTATTTGCGGCGGATAAAGTGCTGGTCGATGTCCCGCCTGGCGATCCGAAACTTATTCATGGTGACACGATCTACTTGTGTGTGGTCGACAAAGATCGCAATTGTTGTTCGCTGATCCAGAGCAACTATCACGGATTTGGAAGTCAGTTGGTACCCGGAGACCTTGGATTTGCTTTGCAGAATCGAGGCAATCTGTTTGCGCTCGACCCGGATCATTTAAATTGCCTTGAGCCGGGAAAAAGACCCTTTCACACGATCATTCCAGCCATGGTTACAAAGGACGGCAAGCCCGAATTTGTATTTGGCGTAATGGGTGGCGATATGCAACCGCAAGGACACGTCCAAGTTGTAATGAACTGGATTGATTTTGGGATGAATATTCAAATGGCCGGTGACGCGGCTCGTGTTCGACATGAAGGTAGTGCCACGCCAACCGGAACTCCTGAGACTCAAGGTGGCGGGACGGTGTTCACGGAATCTGGAGTTCCAGCTGCAACTGTTGCAAAACTCAAAGCACTCGGACATCGTATGTCTGTAGGCGGTAGCTACGGTGGTTACCAAGGAATACGCATTGATTGGGAGAAAGGTGTTCTGCATGGCGCGTCGGAAGCCCGCAAAGACGGAGCTGCGCTGGGTTACTAATTCTCTGTCCCGATTAGATTTTGGAGTAGCGGAATGCGTCAAGGGCTTCCGCTACCTCAATACTCACAGCTAACCCTGAAATCAATTTGTGTTGAAGCACTAGTGGCTCGTCATGAGTACTCGAACGACTCTGGTTGGAAGCCTAAGCCACGGGGGAAGAGGCCTCGGACAAGTGGCAGGGATCGGCTACGATATGCCCTATGAACCCAGCAATAAATAGCACCGCATCGCTCGTCTTATTTCGCTTCACCGGCGAGGACCGACCAGGCTTAACCGCATCGCTTTCTGGTCTTTTGGCTCAGTTTGGGTGCGAGATCATCGATGTCAACCAAGCCGTCATACATCAATCGTTGCTTCTCGGCTTGCTGATCCGAATTCCCGCTGCCCAAGACACTGAAAAAATCGTACAGGAAATGCAAGACCGAGGTGCATCCTTGGGGCTGAAATGCAATCCCAAACGGATCGGCGATCAAGATTACGATGCTTGGGTTGGACGGCAGGGAAAATCGCGGTTCATTTTGACTCTGCTTTCGCGTTCCATCACTGCGGGGCAGTTCCACGCGGTCAGCCAAATGTTGGCAGAACAAGGTCTTAACATTGACGTCATCACACGACTTTCGGGCCGTCCCCCGCGGATCGTGACGGACGCGTTGACTCGAGCTTGCGTTGAGTTTTCGCTGCGTGGCGAACCTCGTGATTCGTCCGCGTTGAAAGCCAGTTTGTTGGACCTATCCAGTCAGTTGAATTTGGATTTGGCCTGGCAGCGAGACGATGCATTCCGTCGCAGTCGACGCGTCGTTGCACTCGACATGGACTCAACACTTCTCCAAGCCGAGGTTATCGACGAACTCGCGAAAGAAGCGGGTGTTGGGGAAGAAGTAAGTGCTATCACCGAAGCCGCCATGCGGGGTGAATTGGACTTCGACGAATCGCTTAAGAAGCGAGTCCAATCGCTGGCGGGTTTGTCCGAAAGTGTGCTTCCCAAAATCGCTGAACGCTTGGTCCTAACCGAAGGGGCGGAACGTTTACTCACGACTCTGCGGCGTTTCGGCTATCGGACAGCCATTCTGTCGGGTGGTTTCACTTACTTTGGCAACTTTTTGCAAAAACGCCTTGCCATTGATCACGTCTATGCAAACGAACTTGAGATCGTTGACGGGAAATTGACTGGAAGGGTCCTTGGTCCAATAGTCAACGCGCAGCGCAAAGCCGCTTTGTTAGATCAGCTTGCTAGCGAAGAAGGTGTAGATCGCAAACAGTGCATTGCCATCGGCGATGGAGCGAATGATCTTCCTATGTTAGCGCGAGCTGGACTGGGAATAGCATTTCATGCAAAGCCGGTCGTGCGACTCGCCGCCGAGCATCAGGTATCCACCATGGGACTCGACGCCGTGCTTTATCTACTGGGCGTCCGCGACCGCGATTTGGCTTAGGTTTTGAAAGTCGCAAAGTGCTGAACGAGGAAGGCACGCATTGCGATTGGCCGTCTTCAGGTTCCCATCTTTGTTAGCCTGCGACGGATGGAGGCGCAAGTTCAAGTCGTCTTGCACAATACTCAGCGTGTGTTTCGCAAAACACCTCTAACAGGGTTGATCCGCGTTGTAAAAGGCTGCCAAACGATCGTTCCAGCGCGGAATTCTAGCCCAATCGCAAGACAGATTCATTCTGTTTAAAATACTCAGGGAACGGCTGTCAGGTACACTAAGAGGCTGTGTATAAACAAATGTACCCCGTTAGGTGGAATCCTGAGCTGAGATGCTGACCTTAGATTTATTTCGCAGAAGTTCCCGATGCCCTTTCAATCACAAGAAGTTGCCCGACCGAAAATGGCAACTCCCCCACTACCCTTCAATGAAAACCCATTCCAAGAGGTTTTGCCAAATGAATAATTTTTCGTTTGCTATCGCAGCTGGTTTTTTCAGTCTATTTGCGGCGTCCGCTTCGGCGCAATTATCGGAACCTCGTCAATGGAGCGATTCAACTGGCGGTCACAAGATTACGGCGACATTTATTGAAGTCAAAGAGGGAAACGTGTTTCTAAAAACCCCTCAGGGAAAAACGATTAAGATTCCGGTTGCAAGGTTGAGTCCGGCGGATCAGGAACTGATCAAAGGTGGCGACAATCCATTTCAAGAAGTTGACGGTAATGAAACCCTGATGGCGAGCCCAGGAAAACCCGCCACTGACTCAGCTACTTCAGATAGCCCGAACGCCGCCGCGAACGGCGGGCTGAGCGGGAGTTCGGGCGGAGGTTCGAGCGGCTGGAATAGCCCACTGAAGATCGATTGGGAAGATGTGGAAGAGCTTGATCGCGGTTTCGACGGGCAGTGGAAACTGGAATTACCCAAGCAATCCGATCTCGGCTTTACCCCTAAGCGCGCAACGCTCAACAAGAAAAACAATTTCCATGAAGACATTCGACGGTTGGAGGTCAATCCGCTGGCCCAGCGGGCCATTGTCGGTTACACGGTCAGCTTCAGTTTGCCGAAACCACAAAGCCGACTGGCATTGATCGATTTGGTGTCGGGCAAAGCGATTCATACTGCGCCCGTTGAAGCCGATATGTGCCCACTTTGCTTGCTGAACGATGGCAGCACCGTCCTGATGTATGGAACCAGTGACGAACGTAAAGGATTTGAAACTGCCGACCAAATTCAGCTATGGCGAGTAAACGGCAAGAAAGTTATTCAATCCAAATCGTGGATACCTTTTCCAGACGATGCCGAAAGCTGGGGAAAGAAAGCCAATGGTGCACTTATATATGCGGTTCCTATCCCAAACAATAAATTGATACTCCTAACTGGGAATGGTCATCTAGCGTGCATTGATGTCGTCACTCGAAAACCCTTTTGGCATGCCAGACTATCGGCGAATTTTGCTGTCGATGCGTCGGTCGATCGTAGCCTACTAGCAATCGCCGACGGCCATTCCATCATGATCGTCGATCCGCAAACGGGGACCGTCAAGTCGAGTGTGTTTCTGGAGGACAAGCCCCATATCGGTTGGCCGCGATTAAAGTGGAGCCCCAGTGGCACAAAATTGCTCTTTACTTTTATGAGCGAAATTCGCGTCCTAGACCTAACAAACGGATCTTGGATTCATAAAGTCGCCTTTCCTAACGGCCCGATCGCACCGAACGCACTAAGCTATCCGCACGATGACTATGCACTGCTCGATGATCACTTACTGGTCCACCTACCTTCGCAGATTAAGGTATGCGACTACCGAAGCGCAACCCGCCTAACAGCCGTCGCAGGCATGTGTTTCATCGGCATGCAAACTGCGGATAGCGGTTTGGTGGTCCCTGCGAAAATGCCGCACCCCGCGGCAGAAAAAATCCTTGCCCAAGCCGAAAAAGATCCCCGCGTTTTCCTCATCCACCCGGGCGTTCAAGTGTCGATCAATGCGGCCGGAGCCGGACAGTGGGCAAGTCAAGTCTCTCAAATGTTAACCAAAGCGGCGACAGCTTCAGGTTACAAAGTAGTCACTAGTTCACCGATCTCAATCGAAGCGTCGGTTAACGGCCCTAAGCAGGAAGCGGTCTCATACATCGCGTCGGGTTCTTACATCGCCAATGTCTATCAATCGACCATCAAGCTCACCTGGCAAGGCAAAGACGTGTGGACCACCGGTGGCAGCAACTTACCCGGCATGATTCAAACCAAACGCGATGAATCTATCCAAGATAAACTCAATGAACTTGGAAAGCTTCCGAACCTGACTGTATTCGAACATACTCAGTTTCCAAAAATGCTTCAAAAGCCAGCTGAAAACAAAGGACCAGGGGCTCAAAGCGACGCCCTAATGTCCTCGAACTTTACCATGCAGGGCCTAGTGGATGTTAAGTAGTATGAAACCGTCCAATACCAACCCG
>JANNNN010001163.1:0-3062 GCA_031398555.1 Planctomycetia bacterium
GGCGTCGTAGCCGTTGACAACTATTCTTCTCGAACTCCATGGCCAAAACATCGGGTTTATGCCAGCTCTTTTCACATGTTAGTTCGTCGCCACTTTCTGTGACACGCCATAAAAAGCCAACATCCCAGTCCAGTCCCTGACAGATCGCGCCCAATACAAGCGCTGTCCCTTCATTCAGCGACGTCGCCTTGCTCAGGGCTTGAGTCACGTCCTGTCGAATTGTGCGGTGACGTTCGGCTCGCTTTGCCTCGCTAATATCCCGGAGGTATGCGGTAAACACCGCAGGGATTTCATCGGAATTTCGGGTGATGGCAATCTCCGCTGGGAACTCCGACCCATCTGCTCTCAGTGCGGAAAGTTCCAGACGCTTGCCCAGGACCGGCGCTTCTCCGGTAGCGAGATAGTTTGCCAAGCCCCGCCGGTGCAATTCTCGTAGGCCGGTCGGAATGATGTACTCGCAGAGTTCCTGACCGATGATATCCTCGCGCCGATACCCAAACGTCCGCTCAGCGGCTGGATTGAACTCCACCACCCGGCCCTCATGGTTCATCGTGATAATGCAATCAAGGGCTGTGCGTAGCACGGCGCTTTTGCGAGCCTCACTGGCCCGCAATTCCTGCGCAGCCCGGCGTTGTTGCGCAACATCTCGGAAGATCAAAACGACGCCGAGCATCTTACCGCTAGCATCACGAATCGGGGCGGCGCTGTCGTCGATAGGTCGCTCAGACCCGTCCTTGGCAATCAGGATAGTATGGTTCGAGAATCGCTCGCATTGAGGCAAGGCTCGCCGGAGTACCGTTCACTAGCAAAATGCTGGCCTTGTCAGTGCGGGATTTCGCACCAAGGACTCGGGGTTCCGGCTGGATCGACATGTATCGCCTTTTTCAGTAAAGTCATGGGTGGAAGTGCATCGCACAAGCATCTGCTGATAGGCCACGGGATCGAATGCCTATTCTACCAGCTTCAATCAAAATCAGCAGTCTAAGCAGCGGTTTCGAGCGAGTATCCACCGCATAGTACATATGACCGCTACAGACTGAAAAGCGGACCCAAATTTGAGCTTGCCATCAACTCGGAGGCTGACGGTTGCTAGACTCGAGGACGCGTCCGTTGAGCGCGCCGACGCAGTGAGTAAATCACCCTGGATGCGTCAGTATGGGCGAAATCAGGATGCCGTTGTCCGCCAGTTCAATGCTGTCCATTATTCCAAACTCAAGCGGTGTCCGCCTTCATGCGGGCCAAAAATTTTTTCAAACCCGTTGGTTCGATTGGCTTGACCATGTGTGAATCGAAACCCGCTTCTTCAGATTTGCGCCGATCTTCTCCTTGCCCCCAGCATTTCAACACCACAAGCATGATGGTTTGTTAAACCATTTGTCGCACGTCGGCGGCGAATGTTGGATAAGCGAATAGCGTGGATTTGAGGTCAGTAGCCGTTAAGCCGAATTTCATGGCTAGGGCGAACAAGTTGATCGTTTCCTCGGCGGCTGGTCCAAGCAGGTGAGCTCCCAAGATGCGATCAGATTGTTTATCGACCAATAGTTTGTAACCTGCACACTCCTGACCCGTCTTGCGTACGGAACTCCACTGCGACGTATCTTCATGAAGCACTTCCACGTTCGGATGCTTTTCCTCGGCCTCGACCTGCGTCAATCCGACCGCCGCCAGACACGGCGACGTAAATACAACGCAGGGCACTGCGCCGTAATCGGGTCGCTTGTCCGGTGTGTCCGCAAACAAATTCTTGACGACGACTCGTGCCTCTTCGTTCGCCACGGGAGTCAGTCGCGGCATGCCGCGATTGACGCAATCACCAGCGGCGAACACTCGCTGATTAGAGACGCTCCGCATCGTTGCGTCGACCTCGATGCCCCACTTACCAAATTCAACGTTGCCAGCTTCTAAGTCTAAGTCGGAGATATTAGGCACTCGTCCAGCACCATGGACGACAAGCTGTGTTTCGAGGGTGCGGCGAATACCGTTCTGGTCGATGTTGATACATAAAGTTCTACCCGTTTTGTAGATACCGATCACCTTGGTATTTGTCACAAATTCGACACCGATCTGACGCGACCACTCGACAAGTTGGTCAACTAGATCGGGATCAAAGTGCTTGAGCGGACGCTCGTGATGATCGATCACAACGACTCGGCTGCCAAAACGCGCCACGACGTGAGCAAACTCCATCGAGATATAGCCGCCGCCGATAAACGTCACATGTGAAGGTAGTGTGTCTAGCTCCAAAAAACCATCGCTTTGAGTCACATGGTCGGCACCGTCGATTTCCAAAGACACGGGTCTCGCACCAGTGCCAACAAAAATCCGTTCACCGCTCAATTCAACTCCATCGACGTTGATCGTGTTGGTGCCCGAAAACCTGGCGACACCGTGAAAGGTTTCAATCCCAAGTTTTTGAAACGATGCTTCGCTTTTCTCCACGATCGGCTGAGTGAACTGTTGCTTAAAAGCCAACAACCTGGCCCAGTTGATCTGCGGATCGGAGAATGTCACCAGCTTACCGTCAGCACGCCGAGCTTGGTCGACCAAGTTTCCCGCGTTGGTATAGACCTTCTTAGGGTTACAACCTCGCAGCGCACAAGTCCCGCCGTAGCCTCGCGATTCGATCACCACCACCGACTTGCCAGACTCTGCCGTCTTCTTGGCTACTGTGCCGGCGGAAGGGCCGCTGCCGATGACGATCAGGTCGAATGAGTGATCGCTCATGGCAGTTGAATGTCCAAGCCGTGATTAAAACGGTTAGTGAAGTTTGCGAGCGCCACAGCGCCAGCCAAGCTCACCAGTTGCTTGTCGTCTAGAAATTCTTTCAGCTTTTTGACCGTCGAGCCGTCGACATGCGCCTTCTCGGTCAACTGCTGGGCGTAAGACAGGACAGCCTTTTCTTGTTCATCAAACGCCTCGCTAGACTCGAAGTTTGCGATCGCAGCGAGTTGCTCATCGCTGACTCCAGCCTTCTTGGCCGCTTGTTTGTGGTAGTGCAAGCAGTACTCGCAAGCATTGACCTGAGACGACTTGACGTAGGCCAACTCTCGGAGTTTGTCGGG
>JANNNN010001178.1:0-14425 GCA_031398555.1 Planctomycetia bacterium
CTGGGCGATAAGTCCGGCAGGGGTAAAAGCCCCATTTTGCGCTGCCTCGCGTCGCAGTTGTCTTTCCACCATGCCTTTGGCAAAGTACGCGGCATTTTCATCGAAGGTGTTCTCTCTGGATGCCTTGACGGGAGCCGTTTGCACGACTTTCTCCGGCACGTAGTCGAATTTCTCTTCCCAGTAGGAGCCTGTCAGCCAGCCCTGCGGCATCTTGATAAACTGGGGGTCTTGCCATTGTCTTGAACCCTTCCAACACTTCAAGCCTTGCATAATTACATCTAACCCCGTTGTCTCGTTCCGAGGAACGACTTCATTTGCATAAACAATCTCATCAAAGACCACTCTTGATGTTACAAAAGAGTCGATCATGAATCGTTGGCCTAACAACTGGAATACAATTGGTGGACGCGTTGGCTCAGTCCGACCATTTGATGAAACTACTTGCGAGCGAATCGATTGTGAGTTGCGCGGGTCCACGGCGATTGCTTCTTGGAGTTCCCGCACAACATCTCAGCGGATAAGCTGGGAAGTGGCAAATCGAACTCAAAACCGGGAAGTTTTCGACGGCGAGCCCAGACATCGAGATCATTTCGCTGCTTTTTATAAAATGTTTAGGCGAAAATCGTTTCTTGCGTGAAGAATCCAGTAGTCGACGTGGACTCGTAGACGCGGCAACAACTTAAAATTGAACTGGTAAAAACCGCTAGGCAGACCTATCCCGTCATTTTGGTACGACAGAGAAACAAGAATACGTCCATGTCGAATCCAGACGAAAAACTGCCTGAAAATCATCCATCGAGTCCTGGCGAGCCTACTGATTCAACGCATCTCGGTCATGCATTTCCCAGTGCTGACGTCTTTGCCGGATTAGCAGCGGCATTCGGCCCCCAGCAATCACTCGAAGCCTTAGCGAGCCGCGTTCGAAGCCTCTACGAAGCGGGCTCCATAATTGCCGACAAGTACCGGTTGATCGAACCCATTGGCGAAGGAGGGATGGGTTCTGTCTGGTACGCAGAGCAATTGTCGCCGGTTAAGCGCAAAGTCGCGATCAAACTGATCAAACCTGGCCTCGACTCGCAAAGCGCTCTGGCTCGCTTTGATGCCGAGCGACAGGCGTTGGCGCTAATGGATCATCCGAACATTGCCACGGTATTTGATGGCGGAGTTACCGAGTTTGGACAACCTTTTTTTGTGATGGAGCTGGTGCGAGGAACGTCGATCACGGCTTGGTGTGATCAAAACAGAATTAACTTGCGCGAGCGGCTGGAGCTGCTGATCCCGGTTTGCCAGGCCATCCATCATGCGCATCAAAAAGGAATCATCCACCGCGACATCAAACCTTCGAACGTGATGGTCGCGATGTTCGACGGCAAACCAGTTCCCAAGGTGATTGACTTTGGAGTTGCCAAGGCGTTCGGCGCGACGTTGACGGAAATGTCGCTGAACACGGCCTTTGGTGCCGTGGTGGGAACGGCAGAATACATGTCGCCCGAACAGGCGGAACTTAACAACATCGACATCGATACACGCAGTGACGTCTATTCATTGGGAGTATTGATGTACGAATTGTTGGCTGGGTCAACACCTTTCCCAAAAGCGGAATTGGCGCAACAAAGTTGGCAAGAGGCGCTGCGAGTCATTCGCGACATCGATCCACCACTTCCCAGCATTCGGCTGTCGACTTCCAAAATGCGAGCCAGCCTTGCAGCGCTGCGCGGCATCGATCCAGGCGAACTGGGGAAGTTGTTGAAGTCTGAACTTGACTGGGTCATCATGAAATCACTGGAGAAGGATCGCGTGCGGCGATACGAATCCGCGTCTGCACTTGCGGCGGACCTGCAGCGTTACCTACGTGACGAGCCCGTCGAAGCTTGCCCGCCGAGTACGGTTTATCGATTTCGAAAATTCGCTCGACGTTACCGATGGCAGGCACTTGCTGGAGGATTGCTGCTGACAACGTTGATCGCTGGCATCATAGGCACCTCTTGGGGGCTGGTTCGCGCCGAGTCACAACGAAAACTTGCCGAGCATGCTCGAAAAGACGCTGACCAACGTGCCGAAGGAGAACGGATTGCCAAGCTTGAAGCACAACGACAACAGAAACTTGCCGAAGATGCCGAAGATGCCACGTTGGAGAGTTATCGCGCCAGTACAGACGATGCGATAGAAAAATTGATCGGATCGAAACCAGGGCTTGGCTTGCACGAAAGATCTTACTTGGAAAATGCCCTTAGGCGTTGGAAGGAATTCGCCGACCGCAAAGGAAATGACCAGCGGAGTCGATCTTACCACGGCGAAGCACATAGCCGGGCGGCAATGATCTGGGAGTCGCTCGGTCAGAGTATCGACGCGCGATCTGAATTTGAACGCGCCACTGAAATCTGGGATAAGCTTCTTGCGGATTTCCCAACTGACCCGAGCTACCGGTACCGTGCTGCGACATGCAAACGCGACCTTGGCGATTTGTTAACAGCTATGGGCGAAACGAGTTTGGCCAGCGATCAATTGCGACAAGCCGAGGTCACATTGGCGTCGCTTGTCGACGAATTCCCTTCAATGGTTGAATACAGGTCCTCGTTGGCGCGAAATCATGAGAGTCTTGGTAATATCCAAAAGTTTTTAGGAAATCTTCGGGACGCCGAACGGTTGTTCCGGCAGGCACTTACGATCCGGGAAAAGCTAGTTACGGAGTTCCCCGATGAGCCAAAGTTACGAGATAGTTTGGCAACAAACCAAGTCGATTTCGCAAGCTTTCTGCGGCAACTGGGAAGTAACTCTCAAGCGGAGGAGCGCTTCAGGGCGGCCCTCACCGAATTCGAAAAACTGGCCATGGAGTTCCCAGATTACCATTTGTATCGGCATCAACTTGCTGTATGCCAGCGCCACATCGGTCAGTTGCTCGACCAACTCAACCGGCTCGATGATGTTGAGGAATTCTTGCACTCGGCAACGGCGATTTTGGAGTCGCTCGTGACAGAGTTCCCTTCGCTCCCCGATTACCAAAAGGACTTGGCAAGCAGCAAGAACGCGTTGGGAATGTTTCTGTTAAACACTGGTCGTGAAGCGGAGGGTGAATCGCAAGTTCGCGATTCCATTGCGATTGCGGAACGCCTGGTCGCTCAATTCCCGACCATAACTGGTTACCGATCCGGCTTGGCGAGCCACATTTACAATCTGGCACTGCATTTGAGAAAACTCCATAGGCTAATCGATGTTGAAGAGCCATACCGCCGCGCGCTAGAGATTGAAGAAGAATTGGTTCGCGAGTTTCCTTTAGTGCCAGTTTACAGGAATAACCTGGCAAGCAGCCAGAATGGCTTAGCGATCCTTCTCGTCGATCTCGGAAGGACCGCCGAAGCCGAAGTGGAATATCTTAAGGCACTCGCGATTCGAGAAAAACTTGCTGGCGATTTTCCGTCAGTCCCGCGCTATGGTGTCGAACTCGGCGGCAGTTACTGCAACTTTGGTCAGTTGCTAAGGGACAACGGCAAGGCGGCTGAGAGCCTGGAATGGTTTCACAAAGCAATCGGCACACTGACGCCAATTGACAATGCTGGCACCGACCCGCAACGAGCTCGGAGTTACCTTCGCAATGCACATTGGGGACGTGCCAAGGTTCAACTGTTGTTGGGGAACTACAGCGCTTCGGATTGGGATCGCGCAATCGAACTATCGCCAGATGACCGCCAGCCCGGATTCAGGATCCGTAAGCTTATGGCCCGTTTTCGGTCGGGCGAGCAAACTGAGGCCGTTTCGGATTTTGACACCATGAGACATTGGCTGGATAAAATCCCAGAGCACCAATTCGCGTCCAACGAATGGTTCGATCTGGCTTGCTTGTTGTCTTTCACCGCTACCCAACGGACCGAACGGAAAGACGAGTTAGTTGATGAGGCTATCAAGATGCTGGAGCGCGCGATTCAGTCCGGCTTTGCAGATGAACAACGTGTCCTGGAGGATTCTGCACTCGACCCAATTCGCGATCGGCCGAAGTATGCTGAGCTGATGGAAAAAATCTCTGGACAGCGTGAAACTAAGCAATGAAACCAGATCCATCCGCAAGCCGAGTTCCCGACGACAGCCAAACAAGTTGGACGCTGGTCCATGCAGCGGCCAATGGATCGAGATCCGCCCTGGAACAGTTTGCCGACCGGTACGAACAGGCCGTGCGAAACTGCTTGGCGGCTCGTTGGAGTCGATCAAGGCGAGTGGCTTGGATCGACGACGCGGTCCAAGAAGTCATTATCGAGTGCATCCGTCCAGGAGGTGCTTTGTCCAAAGCTGATAGCAATTATCGCGGTGGCTTTCGCGCCTACTTGTATGGTGTCATGCGAAATGTGATGTTGCGGCATGAGACCCGTCCTGCGCCAGAGCAAGCCGGACTTCCCGACGTTTTGGTTGACGATGGGACAGTGGGCAAGATTTTTGATCGCGAATTCGCGCAAGCAACAGTCAAAGAGGCGTCGGATCTGCAAAAGCGAACGGCTGAAGCGGTGGGCGAGGCCGCAGTGCGCCGAGTTGAGCTGCTGCATCTGCGATTTTACGAAGGCTTGCCAATGAGAGAGATCGCCAAACGCTGGAGTGTCGATCCGGGTTGGCTACATCATCAATACGCCAAAGCCCGCCAAGAGTTCCTGGAAGCTCTAATGAATGTAGTCGCCGCTAGCCAGCCTTCAGCAAACCAAGCGGAGAACAAAACGACTTGCCAGGAATTGCTGAGCATGCTGTAAGACGTTGTAGGACGTATTTCTTTAAGTCATTTCTTTACCGCTTTTTCCGAAATTACAAACTAATCGGAAAAATCTCCGCGCGAAAACCTCCTGACTGCTGAAGTTGTTTTTGAGAGCACTAACCGTTTCCTTGACCAAGGTGATCTCGGCCCTTTTCTACCGTTCCGTAGGAACATCGGATCGTCCACGATTGCGAATCACTTCGTGGCCTCTGTTTGTTTACCTGGATGGTGTTACCACTAAAGTTTGCGGAGATCCTCTCATGCTCAATCGTCGTCCGGCTACACTGAAGAAAAGCGAACGGTCGTCGCGAGCACGCAAGGCATTGCGAAAACGGAATCGCCAGCTGATCGTTCAACAGCTTGAGGAACGACGAGTACTGGCCGGTTACTTCGATCAAATCGCCGACGAGATTTCGGGGCCGTCAGGAGTGTTGACGCAAGTTTCGTCGGCCGTTGATACGATTTCCAGTGTGGCAAAACTGCCACTCATTAATAAGAAACTGGATCAAGTCGACGAGTTCAAGGAATCGCTCGATGATTTTCGCACCTCCCTCGATTCCAAGCTGCGTGATCCTGGGCTTATTCCGGGGGCCGAAAACTCGGTGATCGCGTCCAAAATTGTGGAGCTGCTTGGTCCGGGCGGCGCGAAGGTGTTGGCAAATCGAGTTGCTCCCGCGACAATCGGCGTCGAGGACGTAATCGTCGATTCGGGTCCAAACAGTGTTGATATCGTTATTGACCTCGGAATCTCGGACGTCGCAAGCTTTCCATCCAGCCTAGGTTTGGGGATTGATTCTGTCCCACTTAAGCCGACATCTGGCACCAATGGGGCTTTCAAGGCAGGCGTGTTCTATCGCAACTTTAGATTTGGCTATAACCCCACAGCAGGCCCGTACGTCAATACATCGGCAAGCAATGAATTAGAGCTCGAGCTCAAGGGATTTCTACCCGCGAGTTTTTCTGCTGGTCTGGGATTTCTGAATGTAAAGGTTACCGACTCCACTCCTGGCGAAAACCCAGGCGACGAAGATGTGACGATTTCTTTGAAGGCTAACATTACGGACACTGGTATCACGGCTCCAGCCCTTGGAATCGATCTCGACTTCCAGGCCCATATCAACGTTCAGACTACGTTTGACGGAATGCCCGAATTGGCCACGGATTTCAAGTTGCAATGGGACATGCCGGCCGTTTCACCCAACGCGCCACTCGACGGTGGCGGATGGGCGGCGCCGACTCTGGAATTTAACAACGTTACGGTGTCGGTCGGTTCGTTCGTCAAGAACATCGCTCAGCCGATCGCCCAATACGTGAAAGATGTGCTCGAGCCTTTAGAGCCAGTCTTTAATCTTTTGGAGACGCGGATACCGGGTATTAGCGATGTCGCCGAAACGTTCGGACAGTCCAGCATTGACCTAATCTCGTTAAGCAATCTTCTCGCGCTGTCGCCGAATCCTCCCACGCAATTCATCGACGCTATGCGGTCCGCCGCCAAGCTGCGCGACCTCTATGCAACTTTAACTTCACTGGCTGACCGCAACGCAGCGGGATTGATCCGGCTGGGCAATTTCAGCGTTTCAGGCCCCGGCGGAAATTCGTTGCTGAATACGTCAGCCGCGCTAAGTAACCTCGGCTTGCCCGACTGGTCAAGTCTGGTGACGAGTGGCGGCGGTATCAACTTCGAGGAAACTAAGAGGCTGTTGCGCGAAGAGCTGGGCGCGGTTGGTGGTGAAATTGCTGATGTGCTGACTAAAATCGCCAGCAAAGCCGGGCCAGGCGGCGGGGACAAGGCTGGGTTCTCGTTCAGCTTCCCCATTATCGAAAACCCGTCGAAGGTCGCTTTAGGCATGTTCCTGGGCCGCGATGAAAACTTGGTGTCTGTGGGATTGGACATAAATCTCGAATTGAAGAAAGACATCTTTATTAAGATCGTACCCGGTGTGTCGATCCTGATTCGCCCCAATGCAAGCGTGAATGCTGCTACCGAAATCGGCTACGATACGCGAGGCCTGCGAGAGGCCATGCAGCCGTTATACGCAGGCAGCAGTTTCGATCCCAACAAACTGCTCAATGGGTTGTGGATCTCCGGAAGCACGCATATCGATGTGTCGGGCAGCGTCGGCGTCGGACCTGTGCTAGGACTTCCGGATTTTGCCACGGTGGATCTGGTATTCGACGTTGGGCTGAACGTCCATGCAGGGCTCTACAATCCGTCGAACCTGCCCAAGCTTCGGTTCTTCACGGGAGACTTCGACGACGGAAAGCTATTTACATTGAGCGGCGAAGGCAAGGCATCCTTATCGGCGACCATCAAAGTCGGCGGTGAAATTCCGCTCGTCGGCTTTGTTGGCATTTCGAAAACTTGGACCTTTCTCGAAACCACTTTTTTTAGATTCACGACTGATTCTGTGCCTATGCCAGGGTCCATGGTCAACAGGCCGGTCATCGTTCCACAACTTTTCGTCATCGAAACGTTTGGAGAGGGACAAAAGTTGCTTCGACTGAATACGGCTGATAGGGCCACATTGCGTGACATTGAAGAAGACGAAAAGAACGAAAATTTCCAGATCGAAGTTGTTGGATATGCCTTTCGATTAGGTCAACTTCCAGCTTTCGTTCCCGTGATCGATGTGAAAGCGTTTGGCATAGTCCAGCGCTACACAGGCCAAGTGGACTACATAATGGCCGAAATGGGAGACGGCAACGACACCGTACAAGTGACCGACTGGCACACCAAGATTCGCTACAGCATCCACGGTGATGAAGGGAATGATAACATTAATGTGGATGGAAACGTTCCTGTGTATATCACGGGCGGTGACGAGAATGACACGATCGACGGAGGCAACGGCACTGCTCCAACCGGTTCGGTTTTCTGGGATGGAGTTTCGGATGGAGTTATCAGAGTCGATGGCGGAAACGGTCGCGACATCGTTTCGTTTGGTGACGGCAGACTTGAAAACGTCGATCCAAACTCACTTTATTACGAAGTCTTAAATACTTCGACAGATTCCATTCGGGATACTTTTCGCATCGATAACGAACGTTCCGAAACTGATACTGAGTATCAGATCGATACCGCGGGAAGCGTTTTCGGTGATTTATTGGTTCAGCCAAAGAATGGCGGCGCTCCGAGCTACGCGTTTCGGTTTCACGCAACCGTGGGCTTGGAGGTATTTTCGGGCACGGGAGATGATGCGTTTTTAGGCTTTCCGACGCCGGATTCCAGTCTCTACGGCGGCTATGGCGACGATGTATTCCGCCCTCTCGCCGGCCTCGGCAGGCTTCCCACACGTAATCTTGGTGGAGTTGGAGTTTATCCATCCTTTAACGTCAACTTCTACGGCGGGAATGATAATGACGTGCTCATTGTCGACGACTCACGAAACACAACGCCTCGCCAATACAATATAAACTCCGACAACTGGTCCAACGCGGAATCTAGACTGCACTGGACTGAAGTCAATAGTTTTGACTCGGGCGTCATCCGGTTTAGTGGAATCGACGATTTTGACTTCAAGTCTGGTTCGGAAAGCGACTCGATCTTAATCAGCGGCGTCATCACTGCTGGATTAACGATTGACAGCGGATCGGGAAACGACCGTATCGTTGTCGGTTACCTCGGGCCCGGCCCTGTCATTAGCGGAGTTCCACATCCCAACCCAGGGTCCGCATCCATCCGTGGTCCCATGACCATAAACTCTGGCACCGGTGATGACACCTTCGAACTAAACAATGTCTCAAACAGGTTCATGGAATACGAAACCATTGAAGTAGTGTTGCCCGATGGATCGATCGGGTATCGACACGTGCCCAGCAGCACCTTCAGTCACTACATCGCGCCTTTAAACCTCGAAGGTGGAATAGGTAATAACACCCTGCAAATTGACGATCGCCAACGACGGCTTAGTCGCCCGGTTGATATTAACCAAACGAATTACCATATTAAATACGATCAATTCAATGCAAGTACTATTTATGAAGCAGACGATGATGCGGCAATCCATTTTAATGATGTAGAATTGCGGTCGGTGCATTTGAGCAATGATCCTGTAGGCTACAACAATGTCAATATTGTCAGTCTCGGCGATCCACAAGATAATTCTCCGCCAACCGATTTACCCGAGTCGGTCTCGATCTACGGTTACGAAGCAGTCGATTCGTTCAAACTGTTTCCCCACGATCTTCATGGGAACGCAACTCTGTTACGTCCCATTGTGCTCGACGGAGGCTCGAAAAATAACTTTTTACAAATTGACGATTCCAACTCACAGGAACCAGTGTCCTATGGGTTCCAAAACTTCGCTGGCACATCCATTACTGGCATCACGCCAGGTCAAGTGTCATTGTCGTCGACCATTGTCAATGTCGTGATGTTGGCGGGTGACCAGAGTGACACGTTTGAGTTGGAATATACCGGTTCCATTCAATCGTTAGCGCTGTTCGGTGGATTGGGGGACGATGTTTTTGAAGTGTCGCCTGATCAGAGAGACTTGGCTTCTTTGCTCTTCCGGGGACCGTCGTCCGGCCAAATAATCTCCATGTCCCTTGTGGTTGATGGCGGAGATGGCAGGAACGGTATCAAACTATTCAATGACAACAATCCATTCTTCTGGGAATACTTCCAGAACGAATCCGGTTTCATTGCACATTCGCCGTCCCAGAGCGTCGTCATTGGTGGCGATTTTTCTGGACTACAGTCACTGGAGCTCTCCGGTGGGCTGAATACCGAGATATTTTACATCGATACCGTCGGTAGCGGCGAAACTATGATCTTTAGTGGAAATCTGGGTCAAGATTCAATAGTTATGGGACAGTCAAGTGGAACCGTTTCAGGCATTGCCGGCCAAGTCATCTTCGACGCTGGCAGCGACGGTGGGCAAGCAAGAGTTTGGAATCAATTTGATTCCCGTGATGTCATCGCCCACATTGCTGGACTAACGGACACACTTGTCGGTGCGACGAATGGTGACACGCTCTTCGCGCCGGGCGGTTCGTTGAGAGTGCGCAATCTCCGCAATCACCCGTCGATTACAGATGAAACAACCAGGGTAGGATTGTTCCTTGGACTGGGCGCCGGAGCGGACTCGATCTTTGTCGAAGCTCAAAACTACGGTATACGGATTTCCGGCAATGATCCCGCGGCAGCGCCGGGGGATACGTTGCATCTGAGTCTCGCCAATCTCCTGTCCCCCCTCATCAATTTAGAACCTCTCGGCGTCTCAAGGCTTCAAAGTGATAATCGGGAAACGGTTGAATGGTATCGATTTGAAAACCTCGATACCGCATACGTCGCGCCCACCAGATTTCTGGTTACCAACACACTCGACAGCGGCCCGGGTTCCCTGCGACAAGCCTTAATGAACGCCAACGTTACTCCGAACGTGGTTGGACCAGATCAGATTCACTTTGCGATTCCAGGATTCGGCGTGCATACAATCCAACCGCTAACGCAACTGCCGATTATTACCGACACTCTCGTATTAGACGCGACGACACAGCCCGGGTATTCCGGCACACCGCTCATCGAACTTGACGGCAGCTTGGCCGGTAACAGTTACGGCCTGTTCTTATTTTCCGGGGGGAACACGATTCGAGGGCTGGCCATCAATCGCTTCGTCGGCGTCGTGAACGCAGAGATTCTGATCCAAGGACCAGGAGGTAATGTTATTCAAGGTAACTATCTCGGTACGAACCTCGCGGGAAACGCCATATTCCCTATTGATTCGCAAGCCGATTATGGAGTGGCGATTTTCGGAAGCACTAATAATATCATCGGAACTGATGCCAATGGCATCAACGACGCCAGCGAAAGAAACGTGATTTCGGGAAATCGTGAAGCGGGCATTTATCTCAATGGTGATGGCAATGTGGTCGCGGGTAACTTCATCGGGACCACCGCTTCAGGAGCAGGGGGAATCGGCAACGGTGACGGAATTGTGGTAAATGCTTCCAGCAACAATCGCATCGGCGGAAGCATGTCTGGAGCAGGAAACGTGATTGCCAATAACTCCCAATCAGGTGTCGTCCTTAGTCGTGGAGGATCAGGCAACTCGATTCTCGGAAACTCCATCTTTGACAATGGATATCTTGGTATCAATCTTAGCTCGGACAATGAGTCGGGCATCGTCAATGTCACTCCTAACGATGCGGGGGACAGCGATGACGGGGTCAACCATTTACAGAACTTCCCAGAGATTTCCACCGCACTCGCGACGGCCACTCAAACCATCGTCGGTGGCAAACTACAAAGTACTCCCAATACGCTGTTTCGAGTTGAATTCTTCTCCAGTGCTACCAAGGATCCATCGGGTCATGGTGAAGGTCAAACCTACTTAGGTTTTGTCGTGACGACAACCGACAGCACCGGGGTCGCAAGCTTTGTCACGAACTTCGAGACCTCAGTTCCTTTAGGCCAGTTTATTTCCTCCACCGCCACGGATCCGCTTGGAAATACTTCAGAGTTTTCGTGGAGCACCCCAGTTGTGCCAAAAGGTAGCCTCACGAACGTCGTGGCTCTCCAATTGCCGACCAATAACAAAGTGTTCTTGGTCACTTCGCCAGTCGGGACCAGCCTGACGGCGTCGATCAAGCCGAACGCCGAGGTTCCGCCCCCGAATGGTTTGAACTTTCCGTACGGATTTCTCGACTTCATCGTTACCGGACTCGTTCCGGGAAGCTCTGCGGATGTATCCGTTTCCGGGTTAGACCTTAGTCAGATTCGAGACTACTACAAATTGGGGCCAACGCCAGGCAATGGCTCGATGCATTGGTACAGCTTCATGTTCGGACAGGGAAACCCGAGCGACAATCCTGGCGGCACGGGCATGGAGGTCGTGGGTGGCACCATGGTATTGCATCTCATCGATGGAAAACGAGGTGATGATGACCTCCAGGCCAACGGAATCATCGTCGACATCGGAGGCCCTGTTAGTCATCCAGCACTCGTGATGGGTTCGATTTCAGGCGTAGAATACTTGGACATCACCGGCAATGGCTTAACGTCTGACGATTCGCCGCTCGCGGAAGTCAAAGTCTTTCTCGATACCAACCATAACGGAGTCTGGGATACGGGTGAGCCGACGCGGTTGACGCTGGCCGACGGTAGCTACCTGTTTACCGGTCTACCGGCTGGTACTTACAAGGTGCGTCAAATCACGCCAACTGGTTACGTGCGGACCGCGCCTGCGACTGTCGATTATTATTCGGTGGTCTTGGCCGCCGGGCAGACATCCAGCCTCAACCGTTTTGCCAACGCAGCCAAGGGCAACTTATCGGCGCTTTCCAACGTCGTCTATCTGGTCAACGGCACGACACCGGTCAGCGACTTGAGCGGTTCGACGACTGAAGGGGATACAATTCAGGTTTCGTTCACGATTCGACCCGGTGCACCTGATCAACGATTGACTTTGGTCAGCTATACCGCACCAAGTTCATCGTTCAACTCCAACACAGCCTTCAAGCAGAAGATATTCGACACCGACACCAACGTTTTCGGCCCCGGCACCCATACTTTAACGGTCTCGAATCCTCATAGCTATTTCCAGATCGATTTTGTAAGTGGGTATGCCATCGACAAGTTTGGGCCTTCCGGAAGCAACGTCTTTTACACTGCTCAAAATCGACTTGTCAGCGCCGACAATGGCGGGACGCGCGCTGTCTTGGCATCGCCAGCTTCACTGACCGGTTCGGTCTATCGAGATGCTAACAACAACGGAACGATCGATGCAGGCGAACAGGCTATCGCTGGTGTCAAGGTAACGGTCAGTTCTGGTTCCTTGTCCCGAAGCGTTGTGACTGATGTGTATGGTGTCTACTTGTTCGACAACCTGTCCTCCGGAACGTATGTCATTACGGAAACTCAGCCTGGAAATTATATCGACGGCAAGGAAACCCTCGGAAACAAAGGTGGCACAGTCGGCAGCGATAAGTTCACCGGCATTGTGCTGGCCGCTGGCGCATCGGGCACCGGCTATCACTTTGGCGAACAGCAAACTGTCGGTTTACCTTATGCCGACAACCAAACGCAATCCGCTTCTTGGTGGAATAGTAGCAACGGGCAGTCGTTGATTAAAGCACTCAATAGTGGCCCGTCCGCGAAGAACCTGGGCAATTGGTTGGCCTCTAACTTCAGCAACCTCTTTGGCGCTAATGCCGGGAGTCCCAGTAACCTGGCTGGCAAAACGAATTCGCAGGTAGCAGCGTTTTATCGATCGCTCTATTCGAATGCGTCGAAAAAACCCGAGTCCGAAGCCTTGGCGTTGGCTTTCAATATCTACGTCACCAATACCGGCTTAGCCAGCACCAAAGCGACCTATTACGGCTTTGCCGTATCCATCGGTGGCTTGGGAATAGCAACCGCGAACGTTGATGCACGCGGCACCGCCTTGGGAGTCAACAATGATACCGACATCACGATTGCAGAACTCTTGTCGCGAGCCAACGCATTATCCCGCACAGGAGTTTTATGGGACGCCAACGGCGATCATAAAATTAGCTCAGCCGAAAATGTACTGCGCAGCCAAGCGTTTTCTTTAATAAGTAGGATCAATAGTCCGTTACCGGAGGGTGAAGGAGAATATCAACTGAGTCTCGACGAGTCGAGCCTACCAGTAAATCCCTGGCTTAACGATTCGAAGACCTTGGACGTAAATGGTGACAATTCAATAACTCCCCTCGACGCCCTCTTGGTCATCAATCAGCTAAACCTTAGTCTCAACGGAGATAGCCTTTTTGACTCTAAAGCGGTGATTTCTAGTCCCTACATTTTCGACGTAAATGGAGACGACATAGTATCGCCGCTGGATGTCCTCTTAATCATTAATTTCTTGAATGATCGTGAGGTAGGTGAGGGCGAATCAAGTTCATACGAATTTGCAGGAAACGACACGCTCAATGAACTTGTTGATAATACAACGTCTGATCAAAAAATAAGCAGTTACCGAACTAATCTTGGCCAAGCCGACTCGTCGGACATTTCAACTGTCGCATTGCCGATCGGAGATCGAGATATGCTGCAAACCGGCAACGATGTCACTCGAATCGGCAAACGTGATAGTTCGAAAGGAAGACTTGACTCTCTCGATTTGTTTTTTGGCGAACTGGAAACTGACTCATTCTTCGACGACATAATGTAGGAATTGCAGGACAGCGTGCATCTAGTACCCTAGTAGTATTAAGCTCGACATGGATCGCGAAGTAGCTGCAACTTCCTTAGCCTCGCTCCACAAATTCAGTCGTGCGCAAAACTGTCCACGCAGCACGCTGATGCGCACTGCAGTTATAAGCTTGCGCGCACCTACGGCCGACATCGGTGCCACTTTTGAAGTTCCGGACCTCGCACCGGTCACCCCAACCGGTGCGAGTTAAATTGTCGGAAAAATGAGCGCAACTTGTAGATTTGCAACCTAGCATTTCTAACTTAGGTTATGAACACAGACGCGAATTAGCACGGATCTACAGCCGAGGTTTGTCGGGCATTTGTCCAGCAGCTAAGATTGAAGATTGCATCGAGGTCGCGACAGGCGAAAGTGCGCATACAGGCGCTTTGCTAGCTAGTCAGAAATGTGAAGCCACTTGGTCTCATCTAGAAACTTTGCATCCGGGTACTGCCAAGAGAAAATGAGAAACCGCTTCTGGCGAGATTTCGGTATTTTGAATTCCAAGTTCCTTGAGCCCTTTTAACTGTTCCAG
>JANNNN010001191.1:0-2552 GCA_031398555.1 Planctomycetia bacterium
GGAAGGCGTTAGCCTCCGGTTGGAGACGTAACCGGAGGCTAACGCCTTCCGGCTGATAAGACTAAACTAACGTAACGACCATTATCGGAAGCGGGACGCTCTCTAACGCCTTCCGGCTGATAAGTCACCATAAATCAACAAATCAGTTGTACTCCCAAAAAGGGACGCTCTCTAGCGCACTTCGGCTAATCCTAAAATTTGAGTTTGACGCTCCGCTATTTTAGCAAACGCGAGGATCAATTGGCAATTTGTAGGACATCACCGGCTTCTTTTGATCCCAGTGAACCCCAAACGCCAAAGGGACTTGGTCCCGATGTCGCAGGGATGGAAAGATTTCCTGTGTCAACACTGTCGGACATGAAGTGCACTGATCCATCAACATAAACACAATTAGCACCACCCGTGTGATTGCTCGATGGTGGGTAAATCAGGTTCACTGCATCGGCACAACAAGTGTTCGTGTCGTCTGTGCAGCTTGGCTTATTGGGTCCAAGAACCGTGTTGAAGGCAACGCGTTCTCCCTGGCCGTCAGTCCAAAGTGAACCGAAGCGTCCTTTGATGGTCTTTCCTGCCAAGTAGTACGCGCCCGCGCTTTGGGCAAGACAAATATTAGGGGTGGTTGTGACCCCTGCCGTTCCGATGGCGATACCGAGACCGTTTTTGATTTGGTTGGCCACAACAACCGAATTGCCGAAGTCTGCCTTCAGTTTCTCGCTCATCGCAATAGTATTGCTCGTACCGTCAGTCACTTGAGCCAGCTTTATACCGATTGACACGGCAAACATCCCTCGGTTTGTCGTGGCGTTGGTAACGTTGGCAATGGTATCGCCCGCCGAGAACGCATAGTTGTGCGCACGAGTATTGGCTGGTGCATTGAATACCGGTCCGTCAGATGGGCAAAGCAAACTGCCTGGCGACTTCGCCCATGGGGCCCAACCACACCATGCGCACGGTCCGCCAGGAGGAATCGCTGGACCACCGGCGATAGTGCTGCCCCCTGCACCAGTCGGATCACCTCCCTGAATATTCTGATACATGGGTGCCTGTTCAAAATAGGGCAAGAGAGGAATAAACGCTGCGAGACGCCCGCCATTGGACGTGACGCGGGCCGTGCCAGCAAAAGCAGCCGTCGTTCCCCCCTTGCGAGGCGGTAGGACTTTGTAAGTACTTTCATAGTTTAGTAGCGCCAATCCCAGTTGTTTGAGATTGTTTGAGCACTGCATTCTTCGAGCTGCTTCTCGAGCGGCTTGGACCGCAGGCAATAACAGACCAACCAAAATACCGATGATCGCAATTACGACCAAAAGTTCGACCAGCGTAAAGCCGATTCGTCGTTTCAATCTTGCCATAAACAAAGCCTCCAAAGGTAATTAGATAAAACAAAAACGCGCCCCTGCCAAAATTAAGGAGAAGCCGCAGCCTTTAGCATCGCATAAGGGTGACGATTTTCCTACCGCAATCGCAAATTGTTTAAGGAAAATTAATAGGCTTAAGCCATTCCATCCTAGGCGAGTGTTCGGTGAAATGCCCTAAAATCTGGGGTGGTTGGACGTCTAACTTCCGAATCCTGTGAGCCTCCAGCGCCGGAGAGGCGTCTCACTTCCCTTTGAATCGCCAGCAATTTTATTGGGAGCGTGAGGTCCCTGCCGAGCCTGACGCATAACTTGATGCATAATATAGCTCGGCAGGCGGCTCGCACTCCCGTTTTTTCGTCATTGGTTGTTTGATTAAAAGTGAGCCTCACTTACAAGGGGACTTTGACGTGTCGACCACTTGCTACTGATGCCATATCTATGCTCGGTTGTCCGCAGCTAGAACCGACGGTTAGAAAACTACACTAATATTCTGAGTCGTTGACGATTAGCGCCACTCAGCCGAGAATCTACAAATCAAATCGCCCCGCGTTTCACCATGTTCGCCGAGATTTTTTAAAACTAGCAATAATTATGAACATACTAGCCATCCAAGACCCCGAAATCGCCGCTGCAATGGATGCTGAATATCAACGTCAGCAAGATGGTCTGGAAATGATTGCTAGCGAAAATTACACGTCGATAGCGGTCATGCAAGCGGTTGGAAGTGTGCTTACGAACAAGTACGCGGAAGGCTATCCAGGACGTCGCTACTATGGTGGTTGCGAGCATGTAGATACGATCGAGAGGATTGCTATCGATCGGGTCTGCCAGTTGTTCGGGGCCGAAGCGGCCAATGTGCAACCCCACAGTGGCTCACAGGCCAACATGGCTGTGTACCTCTCATGCTTGCAACCAGGGGACACTGTCCTAGGTCTCGATCTAGCGCAGGGCGGCCATCTAACACATGGAATGCACCTAAATATCTCTGGCAAGCTCTATCGATTTATTCCTTATGGTGTCGATCCGAAAACCCACCGAATCGATTTCGATCAAGTCGCCAAATTGGCTCAAGAACACAGGCCGAAGTTGATCGTCGCCGGGGCGAGCGCTTACCCACGCGAGATCCCACATGCTCGCTTTGCTCAGATTGCAAACGAGGTCGGTGCCAAATTGATGGTCGACATGGCGCACTACGCT
>JANNNN010001194.1:0-9751 GCA_031398555.1 Planctomycetia bacterium
TTCATCAAAGTGATGGGCGTCTGTAGGTACAGCCCGAGTCTAACGGGCTGTGGAGACTTGCTCGGCAGAGCCTCGTTCTCCCGTTCCATGTTGTCGGCTAACATCCTGTTGTTTGTCACCCTCGCCAACCCCAAAATCTAATCTGGACAAAGCACTAGGTTTCCCACTGGCGAATCTGCTGCGGGCTCACGCCCACAGCTAGATGCTTACACCGCTACGCGGCTTAACCCCCAGCCTCGACCTCCGTTCTTCAGATGCCAAAGTAGATGGCCCAAAGTAGACGGCCCAAAGTAGATGGCATCGGGCTAACGCCGGCTAAAGCCTTCTGGCTGATAAGACCAAGCCCATTACTTTTTAGTGGTGTCGTTGTCAAACAGGGCTTCCGCGACATCGGTCGCTTTGCCGTCGGGTAAGTCCTTGGATGCGTTCAAAACACTCAACGGATCGATGTGCATCCAGGCAGACGAAGCCGCTAACAAAGCCGCGACAACTTGGCTGACGTGTAGAACCCAAACCAGGACTCCAGAACCGATGGCAGTTTTTGCAATAAACTTGGCCCCTTCGATAGCAGCCACATAGGAATTTTCGCGAGCGTCTTCTTGCAGATGTGACAAAACGCTTACATTGACTGCCAGTGATTGGACGAGCCGTGCGTCTTGCTCGGCATTCATTCTATCTACAGCGCTGTGACTGTCAGATAGAAATACGGTACTCGACAAGAGCGAGTTTTGGTCTGCGAGGTTCATTATTCCCAATGCTTGAAAATCGAAGTTAAGTGTCAGCGCGCTCGAGCGGCTTGCATCCTCATCAGAGCTGCTTGACGATGGTTCGTTCGTATTGTTGATGTTCTCATGCGACCGCGAATTGAAATGCGACGAATCGATTGCACCAACGACTGGCACCACCGCTACGGTTAGGTTTTTATCAGTTGAATCGGTAGGATCTGGTTCAGCCGTACCTGAGTCAGAGTTGGTGCTGCTGCCGCTAGAGCTTCCTCCACTACTGCTTCCACCGCCTCCAGCCGGGGCGGCAGGTAGCGTAACGGTGATTGTGACAGTCTGTACAACCGAATTGAGCGAGCCGTCGTTAGCCATGTATTGGAAAGTGACGTCTCCGACATAGGATACGACTGGTGTGTAGGCAAAACTACCGTCGGACAGAAGGTTTAATGTGCCCATGGCAGGTCCAGTGACCAGCACAGAACGCAGTCCGTCGAACTCGGGGTCGGTGTCGTTCACGAGCAATCCAGAGCCGCCGACCGTCAACGTCGTCGACGAGTTGATTGTGTAGTGCTCAGAGTAGGCAATAGGTCGTTCATTGACGTTGTTAACTGCAATCACGAAGTTGGCGGTTAGGAACGAACCGTCTGTGCTCGTCGCACGTACCGAAATGCTGTGCGAGCTAACCGATTCGAAGTCGAGCGCGGCGACAGCAGTCACGATGCCTGTAATTGGATCGATGCGGAAGCGTCCGCTAGCATCGTTGTCCAGAGAATAAGCGATCGTCGAATTGGTCGCATCAGCATCAACCGCTTGAAGACGCATTCCAACTCCAGTCCCGGATGCGCTATTTTCGTTCACCCCGTTCGTGGCTGTATCGATATCGGTTATCGGCCCTACGTTAAATTCATCAACATCGGTTACATTAATATTGAATGCAACGTCGGCAGTCGACCCGTCATCGGACGTGGCACGTACAACGATAGTTCGCACCGCGCCGTCGGCTTCACGATTGATCGCACCCGCTACCGTAACAATCCCCGAGTTGCTGTCGATCGCAAACCGTCCGCCATCGTCGTCGAGCAACGTGTAGCGGACTCCGTTAGTAGTCCGATCGAGGTCAGAGGCATTAGCGATTATTCCCACTGACGAGCCAACTACCGCATTTTCGGCAATCGAATTGGCTGCGGCGTTGCTGTCGCTCGGAACCGAAACACTGAATTCATTGACATCGTTAAGTGTGATGGTAAACGTTTCATCGTAAATTCCGCCAGCTAAGTCCGTAACGCGAACGATGATCGTATGGCTGGCAGCTGCCTCGTAGTCGAGCCGCGAACTATCTGCGACGGTCACAATACCTGTGTTTGTGTTGATGGCAAAACGTCCGTTGGCACTGTCGACAAGTGAATACGAAGGAGTGTCGCCCGCATCAAAATCGCTTCGAGTGACACTGCCAATGGAGATTCCATTCGCACTATTTTCGTTTACGGTTAGCCCCGTCGTAGCGAGGTCGTAGGGCGAATCATTCGAACCCTGAATAGTGATTGTTATCTGGGTAGTGCTCGTCAAGCCCAAGGCATCGGTCATCGAATAGGTGAAGACGTCCTCCAGCGTATCAGAGGAAGAACGCAACGATTGAACACTTGCGTTGGTATTGTCAACTACGTAAGAGTATGTGCCGTTTGACGCAATCTGGATTGAACCGTAGCTACCAGTCACTGTCGATCCTACGTTGGCGACAGCTAAAACTTGCACTCCTGCGGAAACACCGATGACTGCGTTCGTTTCGCCATTGACTGGTGCATCGACGTCGGTGTCATTTGCAAGTACATTTCCGGCTGCGTTGCTACCGACCGATGCATTGGCTAATCCGCCTGCCTCGACGGCCGTGCCATGATCAGTAATCGCAGTTGGGGCGTCATTTGCGCCATGAATAGTAATGACGATTTCTGCGACGGACTGGAGCCCTCCAGCGTCAACTATTCTATAAGTAAATATGTCATTCAGTGTTTGACCGGTCAATCGTAGAGATTGTACAGCAGCATCGTTCTCGTTGATTAGATAAATGTACGAACCGTTCGATTGAAGCGTAATGGAGCCGTAGTTGCCAGCAACGGCAGTGCCTGCATTCGCGCCTGGGGATGCGCCCGAGCCTGCGGCCGCGCCCACCACGGTTTTAGTCTCACCATTTGCGAGCGAGTCAACATCCTGATCGTTGGATAGTACATTTCCGAAGGCATTGCTGCCCGTCGAAGAGTTTAGCAATCCGCCTGATTCGGTTGCGTTTCCAACATCGTTTTGGGCAATCGGAGCATCGTTACGTCCGTCGATCGTTACGGTGATTTGAGCCGATGATGAATGTCCTGCGGCGTCGGTTAAAGTGTACGTAAAGACATCATTTAGCGTCTGGCCACTCGCACGCAGGGCTTGAACTGCAGCATTGTCGTTATCCACTGTGTATGCGTAGGAACCGTCAGCGGAAATGCTGACAGAACCGTAGTTGCCAACGACTCCGGCGCCGACGGAACCAACAGCTGATGCGACGATTCCGGTAGCCACGCCGGTAACAGTTTTCGTTTCGCCGTTGGCGACTGAGTCTACATCAGCATCATTGGACAAGACGTTGCCTGTTGGATTTACGCCACCAACACTGTTTGCAGAACCGCTAGCTTCAGCGGCGAATGCTGTATCGTTAGCGGCAATCGGTGTGTCGTTAGCTCCACGAACAGTGACATTTATCTGCGCGGTACTAGTAGCGCCAGCGGTGTCGGTCATCGTGTAAGTGAAGACGTCCGTTAGTGTTTGGCCACTAGCGCGAAGCGCTTGGACAAGCAGATTGGTGTTGTCGACTGTGTAAGTGTAGGTACCGTCGCTGGCGATGACAATCGATCCATAACTGCCACCTACGGACGAGGCAACTGAGCCGATGGCAGAGGCTTGCACTCCAGCTGCGACACCGACGACTGATTTCGTTTCTCCGTTCGTCGTTGAATCGGGATCAGTATCATTGGTCAGTACATTACCGGTTGGGTCCGAACCCGAAATACTGTTGGAGATCCCACCTGCTTCAAATGCATTGGCCGTGTTTGCAACTGCGATCGGAGTATCATTTGATCCCTGAATAGTGACAGTTGCAGTGGCGGTGGAGGTCGCGCCAGCGGTATCGCGCACCGTATACGCAAAAACCTCAGTCAGCGTTTGCGACGTGTTTCGCAAACTTTGAACAGCGGAGTTGTTGTTGTCGACTGTGTAGGCGTAACTGCCATCACTGGCAACCAAGATCGAACCATAGCTGCCGACGACCGCTGCCCCAACCGAGCCGTTGGCGTTGCCAGCCGCCCCAGCAACTATACCAATAACCGTTTTTGTATCGCTTGCATCGACATCTGTATCGTTGCTGAGCAAGTTTCCATTGGGTGTTGTTCCAGCTGTTGCGTTGTAAAGTCCACCAGCTTCTAGAGCCACAAAGCTATCACTATTCGCAATGAGAGTGTCATTTTGGCCGTGAATAGTCACGACCAGCTGCGTAGTTGATACTAGCCCAGCGGTATCAATCATGGTGTAACTGAAGGTGTCAGTCAATGTGTCCGAGAACGTTCGAAGGGCCTCGACTGAGGAGTTGGTATTGTCGACAGTGTAGGTGTAGCTGCCATCGGCAGCGATAGTGATCGAACCATATGTGCCAGTGACATTCGAGCCCACAGAGCCGACGGCTAAAGCCTGCACTCCAGCAGCCACGCCGTTCACCGTTTTTGTGTCACCGGAGTCAGCATCGGTGTCGTTAGTTAAAGCATTGCCAGTTGGGTTACTTCCAACGCTCGCATTCGCTGCGCCGCCTGCTTCGGTGGCCGATGCGGCGTCAGCAACGCTCGTCGGCGCATCGTTTGCCCCGCGGATGGTCACCGTGATTTGCGTCGAACTGGCTAGCCCTCCAGCATCGGTCATTGTGTAAGTGAATATATCGCTGAGCGTCTGGCCGGTTGTGCGTAGCGATTGGACGGCGGCGTTAGAATTGTCGACTGAGTAAGCGTAGGAACCGTCAGCAGCAATGGTGATCGATCCATGATTTCCCATTACAGCTGAGCCAACCGAGCCCGTAGCGGAACCTTGAACACCCGCCGCGATGCCAGTCACAGTCTTCGTTTCACCATTGGCGCTCGAATCAACGTCAGCGTCATTCGTCAGTACGTTCCCTGCCGGATCGTTACCAGCAGTGGCGTTGTTTAGACCACCCGCTTCATCTGCGATGGCGTTGTCGGAAACCGCGGTTGGTGTGTCGTTGCTACCTTGTATGGTAATTGTAACCTGTGTGGTACCAGTCAGTCCCGCAGTATCCGTAACTGTGTAGGTGAACACGTCAGTAAGTGTTTGGCCACTCGCTCGCAGGGCCTGGACGGCGTTGTTAGTGTTATCGACTGTGTAGCTGTAAGAACCATCGGCTGCGACAGTTATAAATCCATAATTGCCAATGACGTTCGAGGCAACTGAGCCGGTCGCAGACGTTTGAACTCCGGCCGCTACGCCGCTGACCGTTTTCGTGTCGCCGCTATCGACATCAGTGTCATTGGTCAGCAAATTACCCGTTGGATTCGAACCAGCGGTTGCGTTATTCGCACCTCCGGCCTCGACGGCTGTTGCGGTGTCACTGACCGGCGTCGGCGCATCGTTCGCGCCCTGGATCGTGATGGTCAGCTGTGCAACGTGAGTTAATCCGCCAGTGTCGATCACTGAGTAGCTGAAGACGTCGGTGATGCTTTGACCGATGGTACGTAGAGCTTGAACGATAGAGTTCGATTCGTCCACGGTGTAAGTGTAGGAACCGTCCGCAGCAATCACGACGGATCCGTAAGTGCCCGTCACGCTAGAAGCTACAGAACCAGCGGCTGAAGCCTGAACTCCAGCGACTACGCCATTAACCGCTTTCGTATCGCCGGTATCAACGTCGGTATCGTTTGAAAGGACATTTCCAGTAGCGTTTGAGCCCGCTGTTCCGTTGGCTGTGCCGCCAGACTCGACCGCTGTCCCCGCATCGTTCAGTGCAACCGGAGCATCATTGGCACCTTGAATGGTCACGGTTATCTGCGAGGTGCTGGTTAGTCCATCGGCATCGGTCATCGTGTACGTGAAGACGTCGGTCAACGTATCAGAGCTTGTACGGAGCGCTTGAACGGAACTGTTAGAGTTGTCGACTGCGTAGCTGTAGGCACCACCCGCCGAGATGGTGATCGAACCGTAGGAACCAGTGACTGGCGTTGCGACAGAGCCGCTCGCGCTGCCGACGGTCCCTGCTGCGACTCCTGCAATCGTCTTCGTTTCTCCATTGGCTGCAGAGTCCGGATCAGTGTCGTTGGTAAGCACATTGCCGATCGGACTTGTTCCTGGAGTACCGTTTGTGGTTCCGCCCGCTTCAACCGCGATAGTCGTGTCGGCAACTGCCGTTGGAGCGTCGTTGGCTCCGGTGATGGTTACGGTGATTTGCGTAGTGCTTGTTAATCCGGCTGTGTCGATGACGGTGTAACTGAACACATCATTGATTGATTGACCGCTCGTCCGTAGGGCTTGAACGGCAGCGTTGGAGTTATCGACTGTATAAGTGTAAGTACCGTCGCTGGCGATGGTGATAGAACCATAGCCGCCTGTGACTGGTGATGAGACTGAGCCGAAGGTTGACGACTGGATTCCAGATGCGACACCATTGACAGTTTTTGTGTCGCCTGAATCGACATCCGTGTCATTGGTCAAAACATTGCCAGTGGGGCTTGTACCAGCAGTAGCGTTTGCATTTCCGCTCGCTTCGATAGCCGCCGCGTTGTCAGCGACCCCTACCGGGGCATCATTAGCACCTTGGATGGTGATCGTGATTTGCGTGGTGCTCGCCAGCCCACCGGCGTCTCGCATCGTGTAGGTAAACACATCGGTGAGCGTCTGTGAAGTGTTGCGAAGTGCTTGTACGGATGCATTGGCATTGTTGACGGTGTAGCTGTAACTGCCATTGGCGGCGATGGTGATCGAACCGTAAGTGCCAGAAACGTTGCTGGCTACATTGCCCGAAGCACTGCCCACTGTTCCTGCGGCTACCCCAGAGACAGTCTTCGTGTCTCCGATGTTGACATCCGTGTCGTTCGTTAGCACGTTACCGGTCGGGCTGGTTCCCGCTGTGCCGTTATTAATTCCACCTGCTTCGACTGCCGTATTGGTGTCGGAGATAGCAATCGGTGGCGCATTGGTTTGGAATACGTTTGAGAATTCCGATGTGTTACCGCTGAGATCGGTGGCGGTAGCCACGATCGTGTCGGATTGATTCACTCCCAAGCCAGTGACATCCAATGTTCCCGAGTAATTGCCACTTGCGTCGCTAGTCAAGAAACCGAGGTACAGACTGCTCGAGGCTGTTATCTTATAGAACTCGACACGAGCGTCCGCAAACGCACTTTGGTTCGCCGCCGATCCGATGTAACCCGCTAGAGTCAAGTTGTTGGACACGAGGTTCGCAGTGCTAATCACTGGCGAGTCCATCAGCAGGTTCGGCTCGCCGGATGTCTTGGTTCCATCGTTGCTAGTCGTTCCATCATTTTTAAGGTCGATACTCAGACTGTTGTTGGCGAAGATGGCATTGCGGAGAATCGAGTTTCCGTTAGCATTCGAACCGACGACGACGACACCGTCCTGCGCATTGTAGGCGATCGTGTTGCCTGCACCGCTAACTAAGCCGCCAATTAACGTCAAACTTGCATTGTCTAACGTGATGCCATTTCTCAAATTGCCTCGCGCTTCCAGGCCATCGGCCGTCGTTCCGATGAAGTTACCTTGAATCGTGGTGTTGCTTAATACCCCAATCCCATTACCTACGGTTATGCCGTCTAGTTGGTTGGACGAAATCACGTTACCAGCGCCGGCAGATGTTCCACCTATCGTCGTATTGCTTGCACCCGCGTCCAGCCAAATACCCGAGTACCCCGTGTTGCCTAGCGCTGTCACACCGTCCGAACCAAGTCCTATGTAGTTACCTTCGACTGTGGTAGCGTCCGCTGCCGCAGTTATCCAAATGCCGTCGCTTCCGTTAGCGCTGATGATATTGCGAGCACCGGTGGAAGTACCACCGATCATCGTATTAAGAGCCCCACCGATATAAATCCCTTCTCCACCGTTTGCGAGCGCACTGGTTCCTGCAGCATTTGTGCCGACATAGTTGCCTTGGATGGTATTGCCAATCGAAGAGACTCCAGTGATGACTATTCCGTCATCGATATTTCCTGACACTATATTTCGTGCAGCAACTGCTGCTCCACCGATCAGTGTGTTGCTTGAATTGTTGACATAGATGCCGTAGAAATTACCAACGCTAGCTGTGCCGGCGGCATTGGTACCAATGAAGTTTCCCGCCACCGTATTGTTGTCGCTGCCATTGATCTGAATTCCACTAGATGCAAAACCATTGATCGCTAAGCCTTGAATAGTGCTGCCGCTGCTACCCGCTGCCAATATTAATCCATTCGCACCTATGCCCGCGCTCGCGCCGTTGAGTTCGATATTCAAGACGGCGTTATTGCCGATTGCCAATGTGTTCGCGCTAGCTCCTGCTTGGGAGTAGCCGTAGATCACGATCGTATCCGTGATGCTTGGCAGGGCAGATGTGAGACTAATCGTCTTTAGGCCCGTGCCGCTGATGCCGAAGTTGACTGTGTCGGTGCCGGTGGTATTGTTAGCGGCAATAATGGCTTCGCGAAGACTGACTTCACTGTCGGCTCCTTTATGCGCGTTGAGCCACTCAATATCGTACGCAGCGCCTGTCGCAATACCGCTATCGTTATTATCGGTAGTAGTTGTAACCACTAAGAAGTTCGAAACATCGATAATTGTCACTGCGATGGCTTGAGTGGTTGCGAGCGATCCGTCGCTGACCTGGATCATCACATCGTAAACGTTATTGCCGCCGACGTCCGTTGGCATTTCGAAATCGGGCGCGGTGACAAAGATGAGTGAACCGGTCAGGCTGTTGATCGAGAATCTTGCAGCATCCGCACCGCCAATGATTGAGTAGTTCAGTGTCGTACCAGAGTCAACGTCATTACCAACAACTGTTGTGACCGCTGTGATGTTCTCAGCCAGCGTGATCGCAGCTGTCGATGTTCCACCATCGCTGCTAATCGTTGGCGTATCGTTGGCGCCTTGGATCGTAACGGTAAGCTGCGTAGTTGATGTCAGTCCTCCTGCATCGGCCAATGTATAGGTGAATACATCGGTCAGTGTGTTGGCTGTGGTTCGCAGGGCTTGAACCATTGCGTTGGAATTGTCGACTGTGTAGGTGTAGGAGCCGTTGGCGGCGATGGTGATGGAACCATAGGTGCCCGCGACCGGGGTGGCGACGGGACCGACGGCTAAAGCCTGAACACCAGCACTTACGCCGGTGACGGTCTTGGTGTCGCCCGTGTCGACGTCTGTGTCGTTGGTGAGGACGTCTCCAGTTGGGTTGGTACCAGCACTACCGTTGCTGGTGCCGCCAGCTTCTGTCGCGGTGGCAGCGTCGGCGACGGCAACTGGTGCATCGTTGACAGAGGTAAGCGTCAGTCCGGCGATATCCGTGGCGGTGGAAAACGCAGTCGTGCCGCCGTTGGTTGTTGTGTCGGCTAAAGCTCCGTTGGTACCACTGGTTCGATCCCAGGCGCGGAAGGTGATCGCGTCGCTGATCGAGCCGTTGTAGTTCGTGGCGGGTGCAAAGTAGATTCGCGTGTTGGCATCGGCGGCCAGCAATCGTGCACTCGCATCGCTGACACTGCCCATCACGGTCCAGTTCGATCCGTTGTCGGTCGAGTAGTACCAAGTGCCATTCACGGTGTTGGTGCTGGTGATTGCGATACCAAGCTGTGCACCGATGTCATCATCCCCGGCATTGTCGACTTGTCCACTCGGCCAATTTACTTTGCATAATGGCTTGCGTGTACAATAATTCGTGCGAACCAACGGTAAACTCTCCATTATTACCAACACGAAGCGAACTTAAATTTACGTCGTACGAAAACGTAACGCCTTCG
>JANNNN010001217.1:0-5594 GCA_031398555.1 Planctomycetia bacterium
CGCAAGCAGATCGTCGCGGCGTTCAACTCAGCACCGAGTACCTTTCGCAAACGCGGGCGATGGTGACTTATCGATTGCCGCTGGCCGAAGTGATCTATGATCTTCACGACAAACTGAAGAGCGCCACACGCGGTTATGGAACGATGGATTATGAGTTGATGGGCTATGAGACGGCTGACTTGGTGCGAATGGACATTCTTGTCAACGGCAAGAAAGTGGACGCGCTCAGCATCATTTGCGATCGCGTCGACGCTGATCGACGTGGACGCGCGGTTGTCAAGAAACTTAAAGAAGAGATCGATCGCCACATGTTCGAAGTCGCCGTGCAAGCCGCCATCGGCTCGCGCGTGATCGCACGTGAGACTGTTCCAGCGATGCGTAAAAATGTGACCGCAAAATGTTACGGTGGTGACATCACACGTAAACGCAAATTGTGGGCTAAGCAAAAAGAAGGCAAGAAACGAATGAAATCGATTGGATCTGTCGACATACCCCAAAAAGCATTTATGGCTGTGTTGGATACCGGCGCCGATGGTTAAGAGTATGGGTAGCTGGTTTCGTTAGCAGCCGGACGAACCCGCTAGTCAACTTGAATGCATTCCGGTTTCTCACGAAACCAGCTACAAGCATGCTACGCCTACGGTTTGTGAATCGTTACGGTTAACGTGCCCGAGTTATCGCTCAGCCCGCCGCTCGATTCATTGATGCGAAAGTGCAATTCGCCAGTCTGCTTGGCTGTGTACTCAAGCTGCGCGCCAACGGCAATCACTTCAATCGGTTGTGAGACTTGCTCTTTTTCCAGTGGGCTGGCAATGGTCATTATCAGTTTACCAAGCGGTTCGCCGCGATAGTACTCGAGGGTTACACCAGCCGCTTGGCAGCGCCATGGCTTGGGCTTGTCGCAGACGGCAAATTCGCCCTGGACCGCGATGATCACCGTGTCACCCTCAGCGACCTTTACTCCTGATGTCTGCCATGAGCGATCTGCGGCCAAGTCAAGAGCTATGAGTTTTCCTTCGATAGGTTTTGCAGTACGCGACAGGGCTAACATCCCACGACTGGGATCGTATCCGTACTCTAGTTCAGTCAACATCGCGTTCCATTCGCGACGCACTTGAGGCCATTGAGATTGCAATTTGCGAAACAGCCAGCGTGTTAACGCTTGATCAGACGTCATCTTTTGCTTCAGCAGTTCGGAAAACGCTTTACTGGTGGCTGGATGATTTTTCAAAAAGATCACTGCCGCCCAACTCCACGCATAAGCTTCAACGTTCTGATGGGCTTTATTGTCATAGCGCAATATTTCTTCGAGCGAGGGAGCTACACCGTCGACTAATTGCTGTTGGATCAGCGAAATGCGCCCCCAGTATTCGACTTCAACTTTGGTTCTGGGAATGATGCCCATCGTCAAGTTCTTGCCGTCCCAGCGATGGGTGCCAAGCCACTCGGCGGTGCCTTCCATCAACCAAGGCGGACCATGATCGCCGTACTTGCGGTTCATAAACCAGTGTGTTCCTTCGTGCAGCAACAAGTGGCGGCGGTAATAGGGACTTGGCTGTTCGACTACCCAGACTTGATTGCCGTATTGAAAGCCGTAAGGGAACGGTGGAAGCTTGCTGGGGATAAAGCCCGCCTTCTGAAACTCATCGCGGCGCAACATAACAAAGGCTTCGACGTGCCAATCGGCGACGTCTTCAACATCCATATCGAATTCTTTGCACCAGCGCGGCATCGCAGCGTCGAAGACGGTTGGAAGTGCGCGGATTTCGGCATCGACCGGCAGGTCTGTGATGACATCAACGTATTTGCCTTTGATTCGCTGAAAGCCGGCTGGCAAATCATCCGCGACGCAAGTATTTAAGTAAAAGACGCAGAATAACAGCGCTCGCAGGGCACCAAGGTGAAGGGTTCGAATCGTCATGGTTAACTAAGTCGCGTTTGCGTCCTGTTTAATATCGCTAGGGCCAGCGTAGGTCGCATCTGCCGGATGCGACCTTGCAGTCACCAGGATACGTAAGACCCAGGCTGGAAGCCTAGCCTAGGTTGCTACGTTAAGCTTAACAGAGTCAAAGATACTTCGCCAATTCGCCACCGCGGGCCGCGCGAGCGTCGACTTTTGCCAAAACTGTCACGTCTTCGACCAGTGGAGGAGCGTGGTGAGGTTTTTGCCGCGCATCGATGACTAAACTTCCATCGCATCCAAAATGCTTGTTCGAAATCCAAGCTGAAATGCCATAAATGTCGACAGCGGGATTACTGCGTGTAAATGTAGTCCAGACAAAGTTGTCGAGATTGCGAGCTGCGAATTCAGAATCATCCACCACCACGATCATTGCAAATCGGTTCAGGGGATGGTCATTGCCCAGCCGATCACATACTTCCCAAAGTCGGCGTTGTTCGGCGCTGCCCAAGCAGCGATGCGACTCGACAACCAAAACGCCAGGTAACGGGGTGCGTGGGTTCTTCCATTCAGCAGGCATGTGCAACTCGCCTTCAATTCTCTGTGGCAATTCACGAATCGGAGAACCCGCAGCGGCGATGACCAACTTCGATCCTTGATTTATATTGTCGCCAGAGTAGTCGAGCGTATCCATTGTCGTGCGAGTGTGGAAATGGAGGTCGCGCCGCCAATCGACTCGCTGCAAACAGTGTTGCAAGAAATGTGCGACATCCTCGATATTTAACTTCGGATCGCTGGATTGATCGGTGATCCAAAGGTACTTGGCCAGCGACAATTGGCCTTGACCGAGAATGGCGCTGGCCTGTGTCAGCAGCTCTTGAGGTCGATTCGGTTTGGCGTAAGGCGTGTAGCGCTCGCTGCCGATCGCTAGCAGCAGCGGATGAACTCCTGACGCATCGACGGCATGCACCGCTTTCACCCCTGGTAGCACAGTCGGAACGACGGGTCCCGTCAATTCGTGAATCAATTCACCAAAAGTCGTGTCTTCCTGCGGTGGTCGACCCACGACCGTCATGGGCCAAATTGCATCGTGCCGATGGTAAACACGCCGAGCCTTCATGACTGGAAAATCGTGAATGCGAGCGTAGTAGCCAAGGTGATCGCCAAAGGGTCCTTCAGGCTTCAAGGCATCGGGCTCCACTTCGCCTACAATACAAAAATCGGCATCCGCATAAATCGGGGCTGAATGTTCGCTAGTTAGAATCGGTATTCGGTGACCAGCTAGCGCGCCTGCGAAGATCAGTTCGCTCATCCCTTCTGGCAAGGGCATGACTGCGCTAAGTGTCATCGCTGGTGATCCGCCGACGGTTACGTTGACTGGGAACGAACGTTGTAGTTCGATCGCAGCCGCATGATGGACGCCGATGCCGCGATGAATCTGATAATGCAATCCGCACTCGTCGCTCGCATATTCATTGCCGTTCAACTGCACACGATACATTCCCAGATTGATATCGCTGAGCGATTGTTTTTTTCCAGTCATTGAAGGAGCTTGGCTGAGCACTTGAGGCAGAGTTACGAATGCCCCACCGTCGTCGGGCCAGCAGGTGACATGAGGCAGATCGCTGAGCTGACATAGATTGCCTTGGACAGCGGCCCGCGAGACGCGTTTGGGTCGCATCGACAGCGCCGTCATCGCCAAAGCTGGTAGACGCCACACGTGCCGCATCGCTTGACTCGGGTCAACTTTTAACTGAACAGCTAGTCGAACGGCTGCAAACGTCCTTCGAAAAATGAACTTTGCCCGATCGAGCGTCCCGAATAGATTCGTTGCGACCGGAAACTTGCAACCGCGAACGTTGCTAAACAATAGCGCCGGCCCGCCACTCCGATAAACACGTCGGTGAATTTCGGCTAGCTCCAGATGCGGATCCACTTCGTCGCAAATTTCCAGTAATCGACCATGAATTCGCAAGTCCTCAACAACGGATCGTGTACTTCTGAATGACATTAGTAACCAGTGTCGAACAATTTTTTTCAGTTGTTCAGGATTTCTGTTGCTCGTGAACATGGAGTGATGTTTTTATCAATAGCGGAAAATTTTGGAATTCGTTCCAAAAGCCTTCACCGCAAAATGGATTGGCCGATTAACTTCGAATGGAAGGTACCAGTTCCGCTGAGGTCGAGTCCTAACTCGAAAGCCCGTTGTTGGGCGGTTGGGCGTCCGAAACTGTTGCCCCAGACGCAGGAAAGGCTTGCAAACCAGCAACACTTGCAGTTATAGGCAACAGCAAAGCAGATTTAAGGAATAGTCGGCGGATGGGGATTGAGTTCATTTTTCCACCTATACAGGTAAACGCCCTATGATTCGTTTAGACTCTGGATATGTATTGAGTTTGGAAATCGTTCTTTTATACTTGGTGCGGGTAATCTAACATTCGGTATGTTCGCTATTTAGTTACAACTGGAGATGAAAGATGGCTTTAACACTGCAATTAAATCCTTTCGTAGAAGACGACATAATCCAATATCGAGATAAAATCTACGCTTCAAAAATTGATTTAACAACACCTGATGCCCTTAATTACCCGACATCCGTTTTAGCAGGTGATAGCGAAGAGAAACCGGGATTTGTGAACTTACTAGAAATAACTTCGGATCTTCCAGGAGAACTAGACCGCTGCACCGGCAGACCATTTACTTTTTCCGCTAGTGGATTGCAAATTCTTCCAATAGGCAGTACTTTAGTTCCATCTGGAAACAATAGTCTTTATCTTTGGTTCCTAGCGCGGAAAAGATTTGGACGAGCAACAACTGCTATCGCTGCTTCGAATTTGGTGATCATTATTTCAACGGAGGACGAGGAACCCATTCCGGCAACTTTGCCGTCGGTTCCAGTTGTGAGTTCTGGCCCATGACATTCGGCGTCACTGTGAAGCAACCTCCGATGCGATTTTCAGTGCCGGATGAACGGGATTAACGTCTTTCAATTCGCTTCGTAAGCTTTGCAGCTTTCCCTCTACTTTCGCGCGTCGTTCGCTTTGTTCAGGCTTATCCAACGCTGCATACATCGCCGAGTGAGTGATGAGCTGCACCGGTAATGTGAGTTGATTCATGGGCTGAGAGATGTAGATAACGTCGAGTAGTTCCTGAGACTGTTCTGCGGCGGTAAGTGCCGCATTACGGTCATTTTTTTGCAACGCCGCGCGAGAGAGTTTCAAATACAACTCTGCGTACAGCCGTTTGTAGTCAACGTTCGCGGGTGAGTTACTGCACAGGACCTCGCATTCAGTCATTGCAGTCTTTGCAATTTCCTCTGCACTGGACGTATCCTTCAGGGCCAGTTGAATATTTGCAACAACGATGGCCGCTTCAACAACGATCAGTCGCACGTCAGGGATGTCGGGAAATTTCTTAAAACCTGTCGTTGCCGTTGTGTAAGATTCCTTTCCATTCGCAAGGGCTTCTGCAAGTTCGCCTGATTGTAGCTGGGCATTTGCTATTGCCATCTGTGCAAATGCCAGAAAAACTGTTTTTAGATACTCCCTCGACTTCGAGGGCGGCATGGATGCAAGAATATCAATGACGGCTTGCGCCTCGGACATTGCCGTCTTTGGCTTGTTGAGTTCCCAGTTTATTGCGCTGTGCAGTAGATGAGCCAGGATGAAGGCTGTCTGGTTTCCCGCCGTCTTAC
>JANNNN010000022.1:0-5549 GCA_031398555.1 Planctomycetia bacterium
CTTGCTGGTATTGCAAGAACTAAACGCACAAAAAGGGCAAACGGTAAGTGCGGGTGATTCACTGTGCGTGCTCGCGGATTACAAAGAGCTGATGATCCAAGGCCAAGCCTTCGAGACCGAGGCGAGCATCATCACCAAAGCCAAGCTGGCCAATTGGCCTATCTCGGCCTTGGTAGGCGAAAACTCCGAAGCGATTCGAATCGAAAACTTGGAACTAAGCCGCGTCGACAACGAGATAGATCCCGCAACACGCACCTTGAAATTTTACGTCAGCCTGAAAAATGAATTGATCGATGAGAAACCAACTCAAGATGGACAACGTCATGTGACTTGGAAGTACCGAACCGGCCAGCGATTGCAGTTGCTGCTGCCAATTGAGCAATGGACAGACCAGATCGTTTTGCCAATTGACGCAGTGGTTAAAGAAGGAATCGAAAGCTTCGTGTTTCAAGAAAACGGTGATCATTTCGAACGCGTTTCGGTTCATGAATTTTACCGAGATCAAGCAAACGTCGTGGTCGCAAACGATGGAACGATTTATCCGGGGGATGTCATTGCCCGGCGAGGTGCCTACCAAATGCAGATGGCTCTTAAAAATCAATCTGGCGGTGGCATTGACCCACACGCAGGGCACAACCACTAAGCATGCTCAACGCCATTATTCGATTTTCATTGCAGCAACGTTTGCTAGTTGTTGCGGCTGCGATGATTCTATGCGGATTCGGTCTGTGGACCGCGATTAGGCTACCGATCGACGTCTTTCCGGACCTCGATCGTCCGCGCGTGGTGATTATGTCCGAAGCCGCCGGCATGGCCCCGGAAGAAGTCGAATCGCAAGTCACCTTCCCGATCGAAACTGCGGTGAACGGCGCTAATGGCGTTCAAGCCGTTCGCAGCACTTCGTCGACTGGCCTGTCGGTGATTTACGTCGAGTTTGAATTTGGAACCAATGTCTTCACTGCCCGGCAGATCGTTAACGAGCGCCTGCAAATGGTTAGCGAACGTTTGCCCAAGTCGGTCAATCCACAGTTGGCTCCGATCTCCTCGGTGATGGGGCAGATTCTTGTGCTGGGGATGTGGAGCAAAGATACAAAGCTGAGCCCCATCGAACTGCGGACTGAAGCGGATTGGATCGTGCGGCAACGTTTGCTGTCGATTCCCGGAGTCGCGCAAGTATTTACGATGGGTGGCGGTCGAAAGCAATTTCAAGTGCAGATCGACCAAGACTCACTGGTCAAGTATGGCATTTCCATCGACGAAGTCCGACAAGCAGTCGAAAGTAGCAATCAAAATGCGACCGGTGGCTACTTGAACCAACGTCCGAATGAATTGCTCGTTCGAGCCATCGGTCGTATTCAAACGATCGAAGACTTAAAAAATATCGCTGTCGCGCCCAGTAGCTCACGCCCGGTTGCGCTATCGATGATCGCGGAAGTCGTGGAAGCACCGCAGGCCAAACGCGGTGACGCGGCAGCGTATGTACGGGAAGCGGATGGCAATTTTACCGGCGGACCAGCGGTCGTTCTCACGATCAGCAAGCAACCCGGTGCCGACACCCGCGCGATCACCCGCGAAATTGAAAAAGCCCTCGAAGAAATCCAACCATCGCTTTCAGATGGCATTCGTATCGAACCCCTCTACGCTCAAGAACATTTCATCGACCGAGCCATTGAAAACGTGCTCGAGGCCCTCCGCGATGGCGGCATTTTAGTAGTGATTATTTTATTCCTGTTCCTGATGAACTTTCGCACAACCTTCATTTCCTTAACAGCCATTCCGTTGTCGTTATTGATGACAGTTTTGGTCTTCTACTGGTTCGGTTTGTCGATCAATACGATGACCCTCGGTGGGCTGGCGGTTGCCATTGGCGAATTGGTCGATGATGCAGTCGTGGATGTTGAAAATATCTTTCGTCGTCTCAAAGAAAACAGTGCACTGGAGACTCCCCGGTCGCCACTGCGCGTTGTCTATGAAGCAAGTTTGGAAGTCCGCAGTTCGATTGTCTACAGCACCATTATTGTCTGCTTAGTCTTCCTTCCCTTGTTTGCTCTTTCGGGAATGGAAGGCCGCCTTTTCACGCCGCTAGGCGTAGCCTACGTCGTGTCGATACTCTCGTCGCTAATTGTTTCACTGACAATAACGCCAGTTCTTGCGTATTGGTTACTTCCGTCTTCACGAGCGGTCAAGCATCACGCCGACGGATGGTTACTGCAGATTCTTAAGTGGGCGGTGGCGTATGTCATTCGCTTTAGCCTGAATTTTCCGTGGCTGAACATTGTCGGTGTACTGGCGATGGTGGTTGTGGCCGGCTGGTTTGTAGTTGGTCTGGACCGAGATTTCTTGCCCCCATTCAATGAAGGGGCAATTCAGTTGAACGTTCTGCTGCCGCCCGGTAATTCGTTGGCAACGAGCATCGAAACCAATCAAGTCGTCGAATCGACGCTGGCGAACAATTCCGATGTACTGAACTTTGTGCGTCGCACCGGGCGGGCGGAACTTGATGAACATGCTGAGCCAGTTACAGCTAGTGAGTACATCATCGATCTCGATCCGAAGGCACGCCATAGTCGTGCCGAGCAACTGGGCCGCATACGCGAGGATTTGGACGCGATTCCAGGGATCGTTTTTTCAGTCGAGCAGCCCATTTCGCATTTGATATCGCATATGCTATCCGGCGTAAAAGCTCAAGTTGGCATCAAACTTTACGGCGACGACCTCGATCTACTGCGACACAAAGCAGGTGAAGTAAAGGCGTTGATCCAGCAAGTTCGCGGTGTCCGCGATCTATTGGTTGAACAGCAAACGTTGATCCCGCAACTGAAGATTGAATACGATCGCAGCCAGCTGCTTTCGGCGGGATTGACGGTGGGAGAACTCAATCGACTGATTGAAACGGCTATGAATGGCCAAGTGGTATCGGAAGTAATGCAGGGACAGCGGACATTCGATGTCGTCGTTCGCTTGAAAGAAGACGCAAGAGAAAACTTGGATGTACTCAGGCGACTGCCGATTGAGCTGCCCAGTGGCGGGAAAATTCCCTTGGAATCGGTCGCTAAAATCTATCAGTCCCTCGGTCCCAATACGATTCAGCGCGAGAAGATCCGACGTCGTATCGTTATCCAGTGCAACACAGCCGATCGCGGTCTAGTCGAAGTCGTTGAAGAAATCCAAAGCAAATTAAAATCGATGAGCGCAAACCTGCCTCCTGGATATTATTTTGAATTCAGCGGGCAGTTCGAAAGTCAGCAACAAGCGTCGCGAGTTATAGCGTGGTTGTTCGTGATTGCTTTGCTTGGCGTTTTCCTAACGTTGTTTGCCATGTTCCGCAGTACGAATCTTGCTTTGCAAGTCATGGCAGCCATTCCAATGGCATTTATCGGTTCCGTTGCGGCACTGGCGATGACTGGACAAACACTGACGATCGCTAGCATGGTCGGCTTCATTTCGCTCGGCGGAATCGCCTCGCGCAATGGCATTTTATTGCTGCAACATTATCTGCATCTCGTCCAATATGAGGGCGAGACGTTTAGCCGCGAGATGATCGTGCGAGCAGGACAGGAACGTTTGGCACCGGTGTTGATGACGGCGCTCACCGCTGGCATCGGATTGGTGCCGCTGGTCCTGGCCGCCGGTCAACCTGGGAAAGAAATTCTCTATCCTGTAGCCACCGTAATACTCGGAGGAGTGATCAGCTCCACGCTACTCGACTTCTTCATCCACCCGGCATTGTTCTGGCTGTTTGGCCAACAATCTGCGAAGCGGACGCTCGAGTCGCAGCAGATCGAATCGCTTTAATTAGGTTTGGAGCGTGCTGTCCTAAATATCTTAGTTGCACTTCGCGGGCGAATCTGCCATATTACCGGATGCTTAATAGGGCACTTTTGCTCCTTGTCTGCGGTGCTAAGCATCTTTTCCGTTGCTTCGTCTCGTGAAAACGCGTTTCCATTTTTCGGAGGGTCTTGCAATGCCATTCCATAGTTCTGCGGGTAAACGGCTACGCGGATTCACTCTGGTGGAATTACTAGTCGTGATTGCAATTATTGGAATACTCGTTGGCTTGCTGTTGCCAGCAGTGCAAGCGGCCCGTGAAGCAGCCCGGCGTATGCAATGTTCAAACAATTTACATCAGCTCGGAATCGCACTTCATAACTACGAAGGCTTTGCCAAACGATTGCCAACTGGAGCGATTGGACGCAGGCCAAGCGATGGAACTTACGTCAATGACGGGCGGCAGCCCAACGCGAAACGCACGCCATTCATTCGCCACATGTTAGCGGTACTTGAACAAGGGAATCGTGGCGCCGTATACGATGACCGCGTCAACTGGCATGAACAAGCTGCTGCGAATTACGAAACGATTTTTGGTTTTCAGTCGGTCTGGGCGTGCCCCAGCGATTCTGTTCGGCGAATGGAGACAAACGTACAGCAAGACTACAAAGGTAATTATGGGGTGAACTGGGGTGCAGAAACGCAGATGGTAACGAACCCTGCTTCGAAGGGGCCTTTCTATTGGCTCTTCGGTGCTCGATTTGCCGAAATCACCGATGGCACATCCAATACTTTTGCTATGCTCGAAATGCTGCAAGCGCCGACTCCTGCCGGCGGTCCGATCGATCGACGCGGTCGACCCTGGAATGAAGACGCTTCCTGCTATCAAGTCAGCACATTCCTCTCACCCAACAGTCGAGCACCGGATCGCGGTACCTGCTTTGATCAATCGACAATAAAGTTGCCTTGCATCAATGGAGGCTCTATCGGCCAATACACCATGGCGGCCCGCAGTCGGCACACAGGCGGAATTAACGTATTGCTGTGCGATGCCTCGATTCAATTTATAAGCGATAGTATCGACATCCAAGTTTATCGAAACCTCAGCACCCTGGCCGGTGGCGAAACCACTCAAATAAACCAATAGGAATCAACAATGACTTGCGTTAAGCTCTGTTTCTGTTGCCTTGGTTTGGTATCAATGCTTTCGATAAGTGGTTGCAGTTCGGGAGAAGCCTATCATCCAATTTCCGGCACCGTGCTGCTTGACAGCCAGCCATTGAAAAAAGGAGTCGTTACTTTATTCCCGTCTGGGTCAGGTACAACGGTAGGCGGCGAAATCATTGACGGCAAATTCTCCTTGCCCCGCGATCGTGGACCCACTCCTGGAAAATATCGCGTCGAAATCGTTGCCTTTAAACCCTCTGGTAAAAAAGAGTTTGACGTCGATCTGAACTCGCAAGTTGACGTCGAACTTCAATATTTACCAGCCAAGTACAACACAAAATCGGAGCTGGAATGCAATGTCGAGCAAGGTGGCAAGAATGAGTTCGAATTCAAACTTGTTATGAAATGACCTTGTCGTAAACGCCAAATGCAAACAGCCCAAGGTAATTCTGGGCTGTGTAATTAAGTGGGTTGCACCTGCCGGGCGCAACCTAATTATCATCGGGAGCAATTCGTCGCACACGGCAAGAGCGAACCCACCAAATCCCAACTCCGCCAGGGCAAATCCCAGCGCGAGCAGTGCAAATCCCAGCGCGAGCAGTGCAAATCCCAGC
>JANNNN010000039.1:0-5716 GCA_031398555.1 Planctomycetia bacterium
CGCAAGCACAATTAGGACGACAAAGATGTTAAACGACGGACGAATCATGGCACGATCTCTGATGTTTAGTGATTGCGCACGCAACCGGTTTCGACTTCTCGAAGCAACTATACCAAGTGCCAGGCACCATACAGTACGACATAAATACCTAACAGCAAATTTGTCGTGCAATGAGCCGCAATGCACTCCCATAAATTCTTCGAACGCACGTAAAGCCATGTAATCAGCGAAAACCAAACGGCTGCAGCTAACAATTCGCTGGGATGCATCAACATTGGCACCAGCGTACCAGCAATGACCGAGTTGCGAGTTACCGATCCGATAGGATACTTCCACCACTTGTCAGCCGCAACATAACGCATGAGGAACCCACGCAGAAAATGCTCCTCGACGATAGGCACTAACAACACCAAACCAATGCCACGAATAAATAGAAAAAGCCCAATCCCGATCGGATATCCGGACAACTGAACGAAAGGATTGTAAGCCGACCGAGTTTGGCCACCAAAAAAACTACCAAATCCAATCGACTTAAGAACTGGAAACAGATACGCGCGTTCCAAATCAAGATGGCAGATACCTATCCAAAGGAACGCACCCACCATACCCACTGCAATCCCTTGCCAACCGATGGGACGAATCATCGGCTTATAAACTGGCCAGACGATGCGAAGTGCCGCGAGAGTTGCCAGCAGCTTTACTGTGTAGATCCACGGATAGTATGGATACATGGTCGACGCTGGGTCCGTCGACTCGAGGCTACCGACGAGCATAAACACAGCGAGCGGTAAGACGTAGGCAACCCAGCGATGAATCGAGAGTGTTTCTTGCCACTTGTGCAAAACCTTTGTCCGAACGCCTAGTGCCATATTCTTTGGTGAGACCCTGTTTCAAAAAACGATTGACGCACAATTGTCCTAATTGTAGCCTGAGCAAAGTGGGAAAATTGTTCGACACTCAGCTTGCGATCACATCGCGGACAACTTTACCATGAACATCGGTCAAGCGGAAATCGCGGCCAGCGTAACGAAAAGTGAGTCGTTCGTGATCCAAGCCGAGCAGATGCAGCATGGTAGCATGCAGATCATGAACTGACACTGGGTTTTCAATGGCTCGGAAACCGAAATCGTCCGTGGCGCCATAGATCGTGCCACCTTTCACTCCGCCACCAGCCATCCAGAGCGAATAACCCCAGTGATTGTGATCGCGACCCAGGCCGGCTCCCGATCCATTCTGCCCCATCTCCACCGAAGGCGTCCTACCAAACTCACCCGAACAAACGATGAGTGTGTCATCGAGCAGACCGCGCTGTTTGAGATCGATAATTAAAGCCGCAAGACCTTGATCGCATTCATTGGCAACTTTGCGATGTTCCTCTTTAATGTTCGAGTGACTATCCCAGGGTTGCAAATTGCCGTGCCAAGTTTGAACGAAGCGCACGCCACGCTCGACCAACCGCCGAGCTATCAAAAACTGTCGATTTTGCGGGCCTTCACCGTACAGCTTGCGAATATGCTCCGGTTCTTGCGTCAAGTCGAAAGCGTCGGTGGCTTCGATTTGCATTCGATAGGCCAGCTCAAACGAACGAACGCGGGCTTCGATGGCCGCTTCCCCGGGTCGTTCGGCTAAGTGACGGGCATTGAGCGACTGCAGCAAGTCAAATTGCTCGCGCTGTTGCTCATTGGTCAGCCGCGAGTTGCGAATATGCTCGATCACTTTGGACGGATCGGTGTTCGACGAGTCGATAAGCGTACCTTGATAGGCGCCTGGCAAGAATGCAGATCGCCAGTTACCCGCTCCGCCGACCGGCAGACCTCCAGGACACAACGCGACGAAGCCCGGCAGATTCTGATTGTCGGAACCGATGCCCCATGTCAACCATGATCCGATGCTCGGACGAACTAAACGTTGATCGCCAGTGTTCATCAGCATCAGCGACATTTCATGATTCGGCAACTCAGCGTGCATGGATCGAATCACCGCCAATTCGTCTGCGCATTTTGAAAGATGCGGGAACAGATCGCTGATCGGAATCCCGCTTTCACCGTGCTTTTTGAAAGTGAACGGAGAAGGCAATGCGACTCCGGTCTTCCTCTCCGTTTGTAGGTTGTCGAAGGGGAGCATCTGGCCGCCGCGCTTCGTTAACTCGGGTTTTGGATCGAAAGTGTCGACTTGAGAAACACCTCCGTTTAGAAAGATATGAATCACATGTTTCGCGCGAGCTGGAAAATGCGTTGGAGCACCAGCCTGGGTGGTACCGGCGAGCATATCAGCCATCGCCAATGAGCCGAAACCCATGCCGCAACGTCTAAAGAAGTCACGTCGATTGTTAAGTTCATTCATCATTTCTGGGTTTCATGCTAGCGATGGGCTGCAGCTACCCATTATAACAGCAGCGTAGCTGGTTTCGCCAGAAACCGGTTGAATTCCCGTAGCTGGTTTCGTTAGAAACCGGCAATTCGAGAGAAATCTCCCATCGCATCCGATCCAGACAGTCTACTCAATAAATCGTGCGTTCTGCTTGAATTTTTTCTAATTGTCGTTTTGTGATCCCAACAGTCGTAGCGCATGCTAGTGCAAGCGATCATCGGGTGGCAAGCGATTCTCTTCCAGCCACTTCCAGTCAACTTCAGCTTCTTCGCTGCGGCCAAGCTTTTCGAGGATCACTGCGCGGTGGTAATGTAAGACGCCGATCGACCAAGTCAGGGCGGTTGTTCTACTTCGCGTCAAATAATTTTCGGGTGGATCAAGCATTACAATCGGAGGGGCAACATCACTGGTATTAAGTTCTGTGACTCGGTCATCAACTAAATCACTCGCCGTAGATACTTCGGCTTTATTGCCCACTTGGGGTGACGTGTTTTCGGGCGACTGAGGTTCAGCCGATGTAGATGCCGCCGCTTTATTTTCAGCTTCCTCTGTTTTGACTTGAAGCCAATTCAACGTGCTTTCCCACCAGTTCACAATCGAAGGACGTTCGACGGCCTTTACGGAAAAATCGGCATCAGCGAAGGCCTCTTCGTAACGCCCCATGCGATAGTAGACCCAAGCACGTGTGTCACGCAGCGCGGGATCTTCAGGCCGATATCCGAGCGCTTCGTTGATATCAGTCAAGGCTTGATCGAGTTCAACATTGGCGAGCGCACGGGCGTACGCTAACGCATTTAATGTTTCGACGGTGCGATCATGTTTTTCACCATACCAAAGCTTGTACGCCTCCAGCGTCGAAGCGAAATCCTCACGCTTATCGAGGATCAGCGCAAATTCCTCTGCCAGGTATCTTTGAAGTTCAAGGTTGCCGGGGTTAGCCTCGATCGCCTCCTGCAGGGTTTCAATCGCCTTCGCTTCACTCACTTCCTCGAGAGACTGCGAAATCCTGACGTCCCAGTAAATGATGTTCTGCTTGACGTTTTCACCTAGCAAGGTCCGCATGACCTCAGCCGCTAGCGCAAAATCGCCTTTGCTGCCGTACAGTCTCGCCAACCTCTCTGCAATTTCCAGCTTGCGTTCTTCGGGCACTTCTTTGAGAACGTCCATAACCGACAAATCGGGTTTGGTCTTCAGTTGTCGCAGGCGAACGCTCCAATAATCCTGCAACCTACCGACTTCAGGATCCCAAGCACGAGCGGCCTCGATCGATTTATCGGCATCGCCCTTCCCAAGTTCAATCGCATTGGCAGCAGCGGCCAAGTACCAATGAGCAATTTCACTTCGCATCCCCTCCCACACGACCGGAACGGCGACCAAGCCAATCGGAACTAGCAGGATTAAGGCAATGCCATATTTACTGGATTTCAAAGTCGACTTTCCTAGGTTTGGCTCCGAAAAAACGGGGATTTTTCACCCCATTTACTCATTTTTGGGTTGGTGGTTTCGGATCGTATAGCACCTTCTGACTATGCTCCGAGGCGAGCGGACGTTATGCTTTATACCATATGACCATTTATTCTTGCCATGCGTTCCGAGGTCTGACATGCCGTTGTTTGAAATTGAAACTGATTCGCACATTATTATTACTTGGGCAGCCGATGAGCCCGCTGCTCGCGAAGTCGTCATGCAATGCTACCCGACCGACAACGTCATTCGACTGACCAAGCGTCCCCGCGATACATGGGTCATTTCAAAAGGCGTGCTTGGCTTGACCACGCGCTCGATGGACGTCTGCGGGATCGCTCGAGATTGCCTCGCGAAATCAGCCGGCGATAAAGTCCACGCCATCCGACTTTACATGCACGAAACGGGGAGCGATCTCGAGAAAGCCCGGCGAGTCATCGAGAGCAACATGGTCATGGGCTGGTGAGTGTCGCACAATTGTCCCAATTGTTATAGGTTCTTGGTTCTTGGTGCTTAGTTCTTGGTGCTTAGTTCAAGAACAAAGAACCTATAACTAAGAACGCGTATTCTTAACCGAACCTTAACATAAGTCGCGCCTGCTATGGTAAAGTTTCCAAGCCTTTGACTCTAAAGGCCGCTTATAAGTATAAGTGGCTCTCCGGTTCCGGAGAAGAATCAACTCTTGCTTGGAGAAATTTACACCGTGTTTGGACTTGGAATTGGACTCTCGGTGTTGCTGGTTCTGTGCATCTTGTGCGTCTGCGTGTTCGAGTTCATCAATGGATTTCATGATACGGCAAACGCGGTCGCAACGGTAATCTACACAAAATCACTCAGGCCATGGCGAGCGGTCATTTTTTCTGGTGTGCTCAATGGATTGGGTGTTTTTATGGGTGGTACGGCGGTGGCGATGGGAATCATTAACATGTTGCCTGTCGAGACGCTGGTCGATCAGAACATAACTCATAGTCTGGGAATGGTTGGAGCCATTCTACTGACAGCCATCATTTGGAACCTTGGAACTTGGTTGTTGGCAGTTCCAGCGTCAAGTTCACATACGTTGGTCGGCTCGATTCTTGGTGTTGGCATCGCATACAGCCTCCTGCCAGGCACCGGCGATGCTGCGGTCAATTGGCACAAAGCGGCGGAAGTGGGTTTATCGCTCTTGTGTTCGCCATTGTTTGGTTCCATCCTCGCGATGTTGTTGATGGCTTTAATGGCGGCGGTTTTTGTGCGTAGGCTCGAATTGTTCAAGGCGCCCGAAGGGGACACGCCGCCACCCTGGTGGATTCGTGGGACCCTGATTGTTACTTGCGGCCTAGTCTCCTTTTTCCATGGGTCCAATGACGGGCAAAAAGGGATCGGGCTGATGATGCTGATACTAATAGGCATCATTCCTGCGAAATTCGCGCTCGACGGTCGCTACAGTGATCGTGAAATCGCAAAATCTCTCACGCACGTACAGGACGCTTTCGATGTCGTCGCTAGCGAATTAACCGACTCCACGTCGCAAAGCATTATCCAATTTGCCGCTGTTCGGCTGGCGGAACTCAACCGTCTCACCCGTGAATTGACAAATACGAACCAGGCAGGCAATCATCGATTTGAGATTCGAAAAAACATTCTCCTATTTCGAAATGAAGTTGCAAAACTAAAGAGCGAATCGACCGTACAACATTCTGCGGCACAAGTAGCATCCGTGCAGTCACTTGATACGAGTGCTTCGTCGCTGCGTATGTACACTGATTACGCACCGCTATGGGTGATTGTTTTGATCGCAGTTCGAACCTGCGCCATGATATTGGCTTCCGGCCCATATAAGGTGAGGTCGAGATCGAATATCCATGTGTCGATATTGGCAAAGGAAGTTTGCATTGTTGGC
>JANNNN010000088.1:0-1965 GCA_031398555.1 Planctomycetia bacterium
CAGTAATTGCCAATCACACATGCATACACCAGCGCATCGAAAAAGTGGTTGCTCTTACGGATGCGCTCCCACTTAGCCACTATCCCCTTGCCCGCGATAAACTCTTCGGTCTTCTGCTCTGCCGTCAGGTGCTTAGCGAACGCTAGGTGGTCGCTCGGCGTCCCTTGGAATAACGACATCGCGCCAGGGGTAGACAGCGGTGTTTTGAGTCGCTGATGCACCCACGTTTTCCAGTGGTCGGCATCGATTTCTACTAAATGACATTGAGCTTCCGGCAGCCAGTTAATGTGATAGCCTTCACCAACGTAGGCAACCGTTGAGCCTGTGGTCGTTGTGCGACTGACGTATTGCGAATGCTGCTGACCAGCGCCACGACCAACCGAGGGGACAAACCGATTTCCCGACTCTCGCGCGAACGCATAAACAATGTCCGTCATGTAGCCAGCATCAACGAGCGAAAAATCGAGTTGCCTGCGTTCGCCGTTGATTGAACCAATTGGCCATCCGAGTTTGACCATATCACGGAACTGCCGGAGCGCATTCATCGTTGCAGCTTCGACTCCTAGATCGTCCGAGGCGACTTCGATGCGGCCATAGTCAACCACATGCGCAAACGGCCCATCGGACCATGCGATGATTATCCAGTGGTCCAGGTACTTGCCCAGGTCGATGGCTGCGGTGAGGTGCTTAGTGCCAGCCGGTACAATTCCTCTAGCTACGCCAGTTACTCGGCAGGCTATATCGTGTTCAACGAGCTGCGTTTCGGTCCACTTGGTCGGAACTACAGGCAAGCACCAAACAAACTGCCGACGTTCCCGTTCGGCGTTCTCCTCATCGACTGCCCGCGACGCTTTCCATTCTTCGCCCGCTATCTCACCTGAAGTAAGGAACAAGTTATTGATTGCAGACCAACGGAAGCCCAGTGTGTCAGTTAGCGGTACAGGGCCAACAACTTCACCGTCCTCAACGTTCTGGCCATCATGCACAAGCAGTCCCTGCCGGTTGGCGTCAATCCGCTGTTGCTCGGTCCAGGCCTCTTGGCACGATGGGCACACAAATTTCGCTGTCTTGCGAGCTTCGACTTGACTGGACGCTTCATTCCAACCGCACAAATGCTCGCGTTCAGGGCTAACCCAAGCCTTGCAGTGGGGGCACGGCAGCGCGATCCGGCTGTTGCTCCAGTTGATATACTCCTGCCACGTCCGGCCTTCCTCGGTCGAGACGGTGCATTCCATATATATACGCGCTCGACTACCGAAGGCATGCGTTCGGGCAATGAGCTGGCTGACTTTATCTGCCTCGCGACTCTGCCGACTTGACACATCCATGCCATCGGTCTCGGTGATGACTAAAACTCGAGTTGTAAAACCAGCACGGCTTTTTATCGCCACCGCCACCGGTCATGAACTTGAGTGTCGCACCGTTGCGGAACTGAACCGAGGTTACGCCACCGCCGCGGCTGCCAGAACCTTTCTTCGGAAGCTGATCCCGATAGCGAGAGTTTTCGATGATAGGCAGAATGTCTTCCCGCCACTTGTCGCTAGCCATCTCCAGGTCTGGCAATCCGCACACAACCGTTTCGTTGTACTCGAACAGGTGATAAAGAAGCGGCACGACGAAGCAGGAGAGCGATTTACCGGACTGAGTTGGACCAGTAGCGACTAGCTTTTGCCAACGGCCAGAATCGACTTGGTCGAACCATAGTCCAGTAAACGGCTGCCGACTCACTCGGAATCGACTGCCAGCGTATGGGCCTGATGGAAGTACAATCTCCGATTCAGCGAACTGCCGCATCGAGCGCAATTTTCTAGGGCGCGCTTGCGCCAGAAACCAGCGTAAGTCTTCTAACGCTGATTGCTCAATCAGCTGCATTTGACGAGTCTTTCATGTTACCGGCAAAAAATCGCTCAATTTCTGCCAAGGCGTCATCGATGCCTTCATACAACAACAGAGCAGCCGCGTCAC
>JANNNN010000098.1:0-1178 GCA_031398555.1 Planctomycetia bacterium
CAGCGCTTGTCGAACCGGACATCGAGTTGCGCACCGGCGCGGCTGTCGACGTCGAAGGCCCACGCCTTGGAGTAGCCCGCCTGACCTGGCGAGTTGGGGTTGACCGTGTAGTCGCCCTGGTCTTGCGTGGCATGGACCGCCGCGACAGTGCCGAATCCGGTCACGTTCCACGTTGCCTGCGCGCGCGCGTCACCCTGCGGCAAGGCCAGCAGGCACAGCGCCATGACAAGGGGAGCGCAAGGGCCGGACATCCTGTTCCTCAAAGATACCAATGGCGATGACAAATACGACATCAAAGAACGTATCATCCATGGTCTAGATACCGCCGACACGCATCATACTTCGAACAGTTTTGCACTCGATCCGGGTGGTGCGGTTTACTTCCAAGAAGGAACCTTCCATCACACTCAAGTAGAATCAGCTTGGGGCGGCGCGCGTCGCGTTGCTAACGGAGCAGTGTTCCGTTACGAACCACGGACGCAGAAGTTTGACGTTTATGTATCATTCGGGTTTGCGAATCCACACGGCCATGCGTTCGAAAAATGGGGCCAAGATTTCGTTTACGACGGCACTGGTGCCCAGCCTTATCATGCGTTGCTGTTCTCGGGGGACGTCGACTATCCGAACAAGCATGGCCGCCCCCCTCAAGTCTATCAACAACGCACGCGACCATGTGCAGGTGTTGAAATGCTCAGCAGCAGTCACTTCCCTGAAGAGCATCGCGACAATCTACTGGTCTTGAACGTAATTGGTTTCCAAGGCGTGTTGCAATACAAGTTGGAAGAAAAGGATTCGAGCTTTACTGCGACCGAAGTCGAGCCGATTGTGTCCTCAACCGATCCAAACTTCCGTCCAGCCGACATTGAAGTCGCGCCTGACGGTTCGATTTACTTCGCCGATTGGCACAATCCGATCGTTGGTCACATGCAACATAATTTGCGTGACCCAAGCCGCGATCGCAATCACGGTCGTATGTACCGTGTGCGTTACGAAGGCCGCGAGCTGCTTAAGCCTGAACAGGTTGCGGGCGAGTCGATCGAAAATCTGCTCAAGTTGCTAGAGTCGAAGGACGATCGCGTGCGTCACCGCGCTCGAATTGAACTCTCGGGTCGTCCGAGCGCCGAAGTAGTCACTGCTGCAAAAGCGTGGGCGGGCAAACTGAACAAAAGCGATGCTGC
>JANNNN010000113.1:0-2124 GCA_031398555.1 Planctomycetia bacterium
GACTTATTGCTAGATATTTTCTAATTTTAGGGCTCTAAGTCGTTATGCTCGCCCATTTAAAAAACCAGTGCACCCAGTCGATTAATGTGCTACGGTTGAGGAATGAACTTACTATCGATCAAAGCCGAGCTTGAGAGCCTCCGAAACCACCCGGAGCAGGATCTTGAAGTTTTCGAAACCGCAGCGCGGCTTATGCGGGCGGCGAATGAAATCTCGCTCAATGCTGGCCATAGCTTCCAGCGGGTAGGGGAATTCTGCACGCCTGCAGATGCTTTGCTCGCCGTAAATCGGCTAATTGCGGAACTGGGACCGCAGGCTGAGGTACCCTGCACCCAGCCCGAACTCGGCGCGTTAGATCTGGCCCCAGAAACGGCGGCGTCCAGAGCAGTTGCGCCCTCAGTTGATATTGCGCAGATGATTTCGGATCAGGTTAAAGCTGCCTTGGACTATGCTAATGGACGAGTCTCACGCGCGCAGCTTGCTAAATTGACAGGCGTTTCCGAGCGAACAATCGATCGCAAAACAGCCGACGGGACGCTTACTGCGTACCGTGTGGGACGCCGTGTGACATACGACCGCAACGAAGCACTAAAGGCTCTTTCGAATGGCAACCATCAGAATTCAAGGTAACTCCGCGCAGATTCGATGGTACCGAGATAAACAGCGATACAGCCTATCTGTCGCTGCCAAGGATGCCGACGAATCGAAACTGCACGTTGAACACTTGATCGATTGCGCTGAAAACAAACGACCGCCGGTGCCTCCTACACTTGCGTGGGTGGACACGCTAAGCGACGAGCAACGGCAGAAGCTCGCTACAGCGAACCTAATCAAACTCACGACGCAGGTTCAGCCGATCACACTCGGTAAATTTGTTGAGAGCTACTTCCTTTCGCTTGATGCGAAGAAGTCAACAAAAACGTTTTACGGCCACACTCGCAAACGCCTGCTTGAGTATTTTGCCCCTGATACCCCAATAACTTCCGTTACAGCAATGCAGGCACGTGAGTTCCGATCTTGGCTAACGTTGTCCAACAAGCGAGACAAAAAGGTTAAGAAGCCACTCAGTGAAGCAACACTTAGGCGACGAATTGGGCTGTGCAAGCAGATCTTCCAGCAGGCCTTTGAAGATGGGCTGATCGATCGCAATCCATTCCGAAAGTTGGTGTCGTCGAATAAGGCCAACAAAGAGCGACAGCAGTACATCGAAATAGGTCAATTTAACAAAGTGCTGGCGTCAGCCCAAACGCCCCACTGGCGATCGATACTCGTTTTGGCACGTGTCGCTGCATTGCGTTGTCCAAGCGAACTGGCCGGACTCCTGTGGTCCGAAGTCGATTTTGCTCGGAAGGTCGTCGTCGTTCACTCGCCGAAAACGGAGCATCACGAGGGACGGGAGAAACGTGTCATTCCGCTGTTTCCGGCGGTGGAGAAAGAGCTGCTTGCGCTTCGCGAGGATTCCGACGGAAGCGACCGCGTGTTTCCGACAATTACCTTGGAAACCAATCTGCGGACACACGTGTTGCGGATTCTGCAGCGTGCCCAAGTAAAGCCATGGCCAAAACTGATGCAAAACCTGCGTGCATCTGGGGCGACTGACATGGCTAGAAAGCTGCCTGCTCACGTTGCAACAGCAATCTGCGGGCACACGGTGGAGGTGGCAATAAAGAGCTATTGGCAGGTAACAGATGACGATTTGAGCTGGGCAAGGGTTGCCCTAGAAATTGCCCCATCAAGTGTCGACAAGGGTCAAGCTGAGTCCACTTATGAGCAGACAAAAGAGGTCAAATCTGTTATTAACCTCTTGCAGGATCAGGGGTTAGGCGATCTGAGTCAACTCCTGTCGACTCAGGCCATTACCCCTCTAGTGGGCGAAGAGGGAAGCGAATATTCACCCGATTCCCACGGGAAATGCAACGATTCCGAAAAAGTGGTGCCATTTGCGGTTCCATTTCAAGGTAATTCCGAGCCATCTGAAGCCGAACGACAGCTGCGAGAACTGGCAAACCTCTGGCCTTCGCTGACCCAAGAGAAACGCTCGCACATTCTATCGATTGCGACGAATGAATTTTAGTTGCCGAAGAATTGTCGGCGCAGTGCAGAGTCCAATTTGGACACTGTCGC
>JANNNN010000907.1:0-3406 GCA_031398555.1 Planctomycetia bacterium
CCAAGCAGATGTCGGCCAGCGCACGGGTTGATGCTGGTAAGTCGCCGGGTTGCAGATCGGGAAAGAAGTCTTCGTAAGCGTATAGCTTTTCAGTAAATGTAAAACGCTCGCCGGTGTTTTCTTCAATTGCCTCGCGAACAATCTCGGTTGGAACGGACGTAATTGGCGGGTCGTTTGGCAATTGCTGAAGAGCACGCTCATAGTGCCGCTCGCAGAGCGCGATTTCCGTTTCGCTGGCCGGTCGCAAGAGCGTCCATGTGTAGCATCGCTGGAGCGCTTCGCGAAGCGTCGAAGTTTGTTGAGCCGCGCGATTAGCCAGTGCAAGTGCTCGCGCGTGCGAATGGTGACTGTTCAGCAGATTGAAAACTTGCGGTGTGACCGTCGATGTATCGCGACGTTCGCAGGAAAAATCGGGAGTGGGAGCATTGAAGACTTCGAACATCGGGTCAGTCAGCCCACGCAACTTGAGCGCATAGAGCGACCGCCGATGACGTTCCTCGGGGCGTGGGTTAGGAACCCAGGCGGCGGCGAATGTTCCCATGACTTGACGCGGCTGCATGGCAGCTTCCCGGTTGATTTCGGGACGATTCGGAATACCTCCTACCGTTCGATTCAGTTCGCCGCTGGCTACCAACATCGCATCCCGCAACTCTTCCGCTGTCAGCCGCCGCGGCTTGAACACAGCAAAGCTTTTTTCTTCCGGATCCAGCTCGGCAAGCAGTTGGGGCTGTGGGTGTTGAGCGCTGCGTCGATAGGTCTCCGATAACATGATCGTTCGATGCAACGCCTTGCTCGACCAGCCACTTTCCACCAGTTTCCATGCGAGCCAATCAAGCAATTCAGGGTGCGAAGGTTTCTTGCCAGTCCCTCCAAAGTTATTCGGGTTGCCTGCGATCGGTTGGCCAAAGTGCCAGAGCCACAGGCGATTGACGTAGGTACGTGTGGTCAGTGGATTCTGGGGGCTTGCAACCCAACGCGCGAATGCCAAGCGGCGTCCATTGATCGTATCGGGGATGGGGTCCGTTCGCATGCTGTTCGCGGTCGTATGATCCAACGCACTCAACCAGTTTGGCGTTACGGGTTCTCCGCGCGCAAACGGATCGCCGCCGATGAGAACACAGGTTGCCTCGAGCTCACCTTCCTCTCTGCGTTTCGCGGGGATGCGTGTCGGCGCGTTGACTGATTTGAGTTCTGGGGTTCGTCCGTTGTAAACAGCTAAGGCGAAGGGTTCATAGCGTTCGAGTTCCCATCGCAGTCTCTCCAGTCCTTTCCTCGCGACTCGTTCTGCTCCGAACTGATCGGGGCTGAATCCAACCAGCTTCGGTGGAAACTCGCTTTCGTCCACTCCGCGTCGCATCAAGCTGCTGCGAGCTCGTTCGAAAACGCTACTGAACTCGCGGCGTCCTCGAGTGGGTGCAGCGTCAGATGCATCTGTTTGTTCTGCCAGGATCGCTTCGCGCCACTGTGTGGGAGCTTTGCCCGTTTTCGCAAACCAGAGCTCTGCGTTGGCAAGCAATTCCGCATCCAACTGAGACAGCACTCGCACGTGTTCCTTGCGAGCCTGCTCCAAGTATCGCTTCTCAGCGAACCCAGCTGTGTTCTCGTGAGCTGAGAACGGGACCGGTGGTTCAGCCAACTGCGTGGCTGCAAAGACAGCTTGAATCGCATAGTAGTCGCGCGTCGGAATGGGATCAAACTTGTGGTCATGACACCGAGCACATTGGAGTGAATGAGCGAGGAAGGTTTCGCCGACGCCGTTGACGACATCGTCCAGGAAACGCTGCCGCGCGATCTTCGGAACTTCCATTCCCGTCAATTCCCATGGCCCCATTCGCAGAAAACCAGTCGCCAGTATGGCTTCCGGATTTCCCGGTTCTAACTCGTCGCCCGCGATCTGCTCCATAGCAAACTGATTGTAAGGTTTATCGCTATTGAAAGCTCGTACGACATAGTCACGATACCGCCAGGCGTTGCCGCGTTCGTAATCGTTGGCAAAGCCCGACGAGTCGGCGTAGCGAGCGACGTCGAGCCAGTGTTGTGCCATCCGCTCGCCGTAGTGCGGTGAATTGAGCAGTGCATCGACGACAGTGGAGAACGCTTCGACAGCGCCGCGAGGATCGTTGAGGAACTGCGACGTTAGTTCTTCGCTGGGCGGTAAGCCTGTCAAGTCGTGTGCCGCGCGGCGCAGCAGAGTTCGACGATCAGCCAGTGGAGAGGCGGCCAGGTCAGCCGGCATACGACGTGCGATCAGAGCGTCGATCGGATATTCATTCGGGGCAACTTCGGGTTGAACGACAGGTCGATAAGCCCAAAGATCATCGCTGTGGTATTTGCGTTCGTTCCAGTCGCCGGACAAGCCGCCGGATGTTGCCACGACAATGCCATCGTCGGCTGACCAAGCTTCAGCGTACTTGGTAGTGATCTCTCGCAGGCGGTTTGGACTTGGCCAGACAACTCCTTGTTGAATCCACTCGCGCAGGTGACTGAGTTGCTGCTCGCTGAGCTGTTCGGCTTCCTTGGGTGGCATGGCTGACCAGTTTGAGTGCGTTCGAGTTGCAGCCAAGTAGATCGGACTTTCATTCGGCTGGCCGAGCTCCGCTCCAGTTTTTCCAGAGTCACCGCCTGCGATTAGTCCACCGCGCGATCGCAGGTCGAGTTGCCCTTCAATGTTTGACGGATCCGCACCGTGACAGGCTTGGCATTTGTCGCGCAGAATGGGCAGGATGTGCCGGACAAAATGCGCCTCAGCCACTTCAGAAGTGGCGGAGCCTGTCTCTTGTGCCGCTACTGCAACAGCCGCGTGGGAGCTGATTGCGAGCAGGATGAAGCAAAAAAGGGATCCTGCGCGCACTTGGCAATTTACTTGCTGCTTTAGGAAATTGATCAGTTCACTCGCAAGGCAGCGCCAGTAGTTTGCGGCAGAAGTTAGTCTTATCAAGTTCATGATCACTTGCTTTCGCAATGCTGGATGGCAGGATTCCTGGATCTTGGCAGCGACTACCTTATTGTAGACCGCTTCCTTCGATCCACGTTGGCGTTTGTTCTTTTTAGTTAGGCCCAGTCGCTAACTCAAACGATGGCCCGAACGATGACTTTTCGTCCTTCGACAGAAACTCGACCGCGAGCGATGGCGTCGATGGCTTCTGGATAGAGCTGAAACTCTAGCTCGGCGACACGGCGTTGGATGGATTCGGCGGTATCGCAGTCGTGTACAGCGCAAGCTCGTTGAGCGACGATGGGACCGTGATCGAATTGATTGTCGACAAAGTGGACCGTACAGCCAGTTACTTTGGCACCCATTTCAAAAACGGCTTTGTGAACACGTTCACCGTAAAATCCTTGTCCGCAAAAGGCGGGTATCAGCGACGGGTGAACCCTGGTGGCCACCGCCGCCAACGTGTCGGAC
>JANNNN010000149.1:0-5096 GCA_031398555.1 Planctomycetia bacterium
AAAGTGAAAAAATGGAGCTCGCAGAAGTCGGGCGTATGCAAAAGGAAGCGGAAGAAGCTGCCAAAAAGGAATTTAAAGTTGACGGCATCAGTGTAGAGCAGCGACTCGCTGTACGAGAGCAAGCGATGAAGGAGCAGTATGCGTCCATCGAACTTCAGATGCAGGAATTGAAACAATCTTCCGACGAAAATCTCTTGCTTTCGAAGGAACACCAGACCGTTGCTAGTGAAAATCGGCTGCTCAATAGTGAATTAGCGTCGGTACAAACATTGCTTGATGCCTACACAGAAAAACTAAAGTCGATCGAGCTGTTGCCTGCCGCCGGTCAACGGTCATTGAAGGAATTGAATTTGCCGTCGAGTGGGTACTTCTACGGACCGAAGCTGGCTCCTTACCTTCTAGGAGGTGCTGCAATTGGGTTCCTGCTGCTTTCGGGACTGGCTGTATTGATGGATCTGGCTGACCATAGCTACCGTAACCCTGATGAAATCGCTAAAGATCTTAACATGCCTGTACTTGGTCACGTTCCGGTCATGGACTTGGGCAAGGTTAAAAAGAAAATAGAATCATGCGATGGTTCTTTGACAACGATCCATCACAGTCGCGGTCAGGTGAGCGAAGCGTATCGTGCCGTTCGAACCGGCTTGTTCTTCAGCAACCGTGGTGGCGAACTAAAGGTTATTCAAGTAACCAGCCCCGTACCGGGTGACGGCAAGTCGACCCTGTCTTCTAATTTGGCAGTCACGATGGCTCAGTCGGGGCGACGCGTGCTGCTGATCGATGCTGACTTCCGTCGGCCCCGTATCGCTAAAATCTTTGGAATTGATGCCGACGTCGGTATGGCCGCCGTCGTGGCTGAAAAGGCCGAATTAGATGATGCCATATATGCCAGCCCTGTCCCGAACCTTTCCATCATGCCAGGCGGAAAACGTCCGAGCAATCCCGCCGAGTTGTTGAGCAGCCGTCGATTTAAGCACTTAATCGATCTGCTTCGAGAAAAATTCGATATCATCATTATCGATACACCACCGCTGTTGGCCGTAAGTGATCCAGGTGCGGTTGCCGCAATTGTCGATGGAGTCGTTCTAACCATGCGGCTACGTCGAAACGTCAAGCCGCTTGCGACCCGCGCGACTAAGATTCTAGAATCCGTGGACGCTCGCCTACTAGGTGTAGTCGTAAACGGCGTGTCGTCAGAAGCTGGATACGGGTACAGCTATGGCTATAACGATTACCGCTATGCTTATCGTTATGGAAGCAACTATCGTTATGGCTACGGTAGCAAGTACGGTTACGGTGGACGCTACGGGGCATACTCGGCGGGTTACATCGAAGAACCGCACGACGTCGAACAGTCGCCACCGCCTGCCAAAGATGTCTAAGCAACCAACCGCCTATGTTTGATAAACTCAAAAAAGCCCCCGTCGTTTTACGGCGGGGGTTTTCGTTTAATTGGCCTTCTTCCAGAACTCTTTATCAACGTCTGGACAAAATTTTTGCATCAACGCTTTCATCGCATCTAATTTAGCCTTGATAACAGGATCCTCCAAAGCGCGAGTTTCGACATGTTTAGGGACAACCATCATGTTCGCGAACATTTCGGCTTTATCTTCTTCAACTCCAGTCGTTGAATAGTGGTTCAGAAATCCAGGAAAACGATTGGTCAGGACTGAAGTTGAAGCGTTGTCTTGCGCGTTACGACCGCCGGTGCCGTAATGAAATTCCAGTGGATTCATCGCGGACCAGGCGTCGTCACCATAAACGCTTCCGTCGTCTTTGTAGTCAATTAGATGAAAAAATTCATGATGGAAGACCTTGCGTTGGTACTGTCGGTTGTAATCACCGCGTTTAACATCAAGATACAAAACATCATGTTCAAAATCAGGAATCGCGTTGCGTCGTTGGCCATCAAACATCAAGTCTTCACAAAGAACGATGCGGACTATCTTTGAACTACGAATCAAGCTGATCGGATATCGATTTACTTCTTTGAATAGCAGCTTTTGATAATTTTCTAATGATTCAAGCGTTGCATCTTTTCCTTCAATCAAACCATGAGTCGTTTTGAAGGGGAATCCAAAGTCGCTTGTAGCGATTTCGATTTTGTATTTCTGTGCGGTCTCATGAAGTTGAGACAATTTGTCCTTGAGCTTGAGGGTGGCGGGCAATTGAGCGGACACTACCGCAGAAATCAGTAGCAGAGAAATCGCGGCGAAGGAAGAAAAGCCGATTGCGAATGTGTGGCCGCTACGTTGCATATACTACTTCGTTTTTGAATTCCCATAAGGTCGCTACAACCCTTAAAATTGTACGGGTAAGTCTTTCAAGATTCCACCGACGCTTGTGTGACGGAAATAACGCTCCGATTATTTGCTCGGTCGCTGAATGCGAGCTAATTTTGAGTTGACTCTAACAATGACCCCCAACACGCGGCCGCAAAGTAGCCCGCGGGCTTGAACTTACGGAGAGCAGTAAATGTCGAATGCGCCCACTGAAGTACTAACCGCAATTGGATTTCCGTCGATCGAACTTCCCGCGGGCTCCTCCGCGTTCGTAGATCGTCGCAATGCCGATGAAAAATCTGGTGGATTTGAACGCCGTCAATTCGGCAATTCCCATTCGACCCTTTCGCCAGATGCCCGCGAATTGGCGGAAGCGATCGACGCGTACAAGGTTGAGCATCGTCGGCGTTATATCACGTTTGAAGAAATGCTGAAAGTAATCCACACTCTGGGTTATCAGAAGCATTAATAACGTTGACGATGCAGTTTCTCGCCCATATACAGGCCGCGCCTAGCCACTTACATTTTGGCTCGCGGGTGGGCTCGCAAGTAGACTTCGCGTAGATTCGCAGTCGAAAGATGGGTGTAGATTTGCGTGGTGACAAGGCTTTTATGTCCTAGCAACTCCTGCACGCTACGAATGTCAGCACCACGATCCAGCAGATGTGTTGCGAAACTATGCCGAAGTGTGTGAGGCGTTGTGCGACTGTCCAGCCCCTGCTCGGCGATGTATTTCTCGAGCATGCGTCCCACGCTTCGAGTCGTCAGTCGATTGCCGAATCTGTTTACGAATACCGGCGCCTCACGACCGGTTGGTGCCTTCGCTGATAGCACACGGACTTTGTGATATGCATGTAGCGCGTCGATGGCGTAACTGCCGATCGGGCTAAGTCGTTCTTTTCGCCCTTTACCGCGAATGCGAGCGATCCCCTCTTCGAACTCTAGGTCGCCATCGTTCAGACCCACCACTTCGCTGACACGCAAGCCGGCTGAGTACATCGTTTCGAGGATGGCATGATCTCTCAAGCCCATGACCGAGAGCGTTGGTGGAGCATCGAGCAGCTTGCCGACTTCGTCGTTGGTCAAGAAATGAGGGAGTTTGCGCTGCCCACGCGGATTTCGCAGCGGCTTGGCCGGATTCGAACTGGCCAATTGCCGCTGTTGAGCAAATCGGTAAAAGCTACGCAGCGAAGCGAGTTTTCGCGAAATGCTTGTTCGTGCATATCCGGCCTCATGCAACGCCGCGGCATATCCTCGCAAGTCGCGCGACGAAACGCCATCAGGCTTGATGTCGGCCCCTAATTCCTCGATGAGGTATTCAGCCAAGTCAAATAGATCTTCTCGATACGATTTGACTGTCAATTCGGAAGCATTCCGTTCGACACTCAAGTAACGTAGAAATTGGCCTATTTCGCTTTGCATTCGCGCCTCATGAAAATTAGATCATGTCCTCTTCATGCTTGTAGTTAAATCGTGGTTGCGGATTGCCTCGCAATACGGATTCTGGAAGTTCTTGGGCGACACGGGCCTCTTCAGCCGCCGCCATTTCGCGGACCTTTTTGCTCATCACCGCCGCGTCATACCAGCTAAAGCTCAGTTGCGGGTCAGCAGCAAATCGGCCCAACGTTCGCAGTGTCTCGGTACGATTGTTATCGTCGTACAAGAAAATGTAACGTTCTTCCCCTTTGATCAATGCAAGCACATTGATTTCTTTATTCATGCCTTGCCTCCATGCCGCATGATGTGCCATCGTTGACGATGTGGCATCCAATCAGTGGGTCAAACTGATGGGGCACCCGCGGGCATGTCAGTTTTTCGCTGCATGCTCTAGGTGCCTAGAATGCTGTCACGTCGTGCTCTCGAATCCGTTCCGCTCTGCACTGCTACATGGTGCTGTGTGCCTACAGGCATAGCAGTGAGCGTTAACGCAGATATCGGTCGATGGGCCAGCGAAAGATCAAGCGGCTTTTATCCTGTCCACCGCGACTTATGAGCGTTTCCGAGAGATGTTGGTAGCAGCAGAATCTTATAAAGTCTTCGCTGCGTTGAAGATACGCTTGCCACCCGCCAAAGCGAGCATCGTCGCGGAAGTAAAAGTAGTCTTCTAACTGCTCAGTGAGATCTTCGTCATGACCGTTAAAACTGCGCATATGAGAGATGATTGGCTCATGCTGAGCAAGCAAAGGTGGCCTCTGCGCCTGCGGTCCATCCGGTATAAACCCCCGCGGATCGGGCCAATCAGCAGGCAGCCCCTGTTGCTGGTAAACGCCTTCTGCAAGCGCGTGAACATCAGCATTAAACGCTGAGTTACCAAGTTGTGCTGCACTCGACTGTGGCGTGGTCAGCTGGTCGTCGGGCAACCTGTCTTCGGGCAACCTGTCGTCGGGCAACCTGTTTTCGGGCAACCTGTCTTCGGGCATGATGGGCACAGGCTCCGGAACAGTGGGCGTCTGCGACTTCAATTGTTCAGTGGCCAATGCACGCTGCGCCTCGTTGTGGACCCAACGTGGTATCTTCTTTTCTTCGCTGGTCCCCCAAGGTAAACCAAAGCCAGGCTGAATCGGGTGGAATCCCGGATTAGCCGCGTACCAATTCACTTTCATGCTCATTCGCGGCGGGTAGTACGAAGTGAAGTCCGTGACCGAACCCAGCACGACTGCATCAACTCCCAGGAAACGTGCGAAGGCTTGGAAGTCTTCGCCGCTTGCTAACGGCTGGCTAAACTCAGCGAGCTTTATTTTGACCGCCCCCAGCGGCAGGACCTCGAAGCCGCGGATAGTCTGGATCTCATTAGCGTAAGCCAATGCGACCCGC
>JANNNN010000160.1:0-5904 GCA_031398555.1 Planctomycetia bacterium
CATAGCGGTCCCACGGATCAATGCACCACGGATTGATTTGAACCAACCTAGTTTTCACGAAACGGTTGACTATTTAGCATACTCCAAACGAAGTCCTCAAGCTTCCGATTTCGCTCTGCGGGATCCTCCGTGCCAAGTCGAACTTGCCAACGGGTGAGTTCATCAGTTGTTGGAGTTCGTCCCAAACCCCGCAGGTAGAATTCAGTAACTATTGTCTCGTCCGACTTCCCGGCTTCAATTATTTGTCGCAGTCGTCCTTGCTCACTTGTCAGCCTGCGATTGATCAAGTCGCCATTGAGTAAGCTGAGCTGTGCGGGAAGGCCGACACGACTGACTGCATTCTCTTCACAACCGCCAGCCCGATTGCAGCGTCCCAGTACATCCAAGTCCGGCGCTGCAACCAGCGGATCAACAAGTCGTACAGCGCGCACCGCGCCGTGACCCTCAAAATGAATCGAAACCCCTGTAACGTCTGCGATCGCATCGACCAACACCTCGGGCTCAAGCGAACGTCGATATGCATGAGCATAAAACCGATCGTCTAGCTCATTGCCCGCAACCGTTTCAGCGCTGCGACCATACGTATGACTCAGCGCGATCTGCTTGAGTGTAGGACGAATTCGATAACCGTTGAATACAAAATTCTCCGCCAGTTTCGTAAGCAACTCGGGATGCGTCGCAGGATTCGTTTCACGCAAATCGTTGGTCGGCTCCACCAAGCCCCGCCCAAACATCGCCTTCCAAAGTCGATTAACCGTTGCTCGAGCAAAGAGATGCTTATCGTCCGAAGTAATCCACTGAAATACTTGTTCGCGGTGGTCACCTTCTACTGCCAGATAGCGAGATCCGGGAATTCTCGGCACAGCCGGCTCGTTGGTTCGCAAGTTGGTAACGGCACCACGCGCAGACAATGCAACTTGCCGCGAACGATCAAGTTTTGCGAACACTGCGGCGAGCCCATGGTAGTCATCTTGTGTCCAGCGGTCGAGCGGATGATTGTGACAGTTGGCGCACCCGAGACGCATCCCCGTGAAAAACTCACCGACCAATTCGGCGTGGGCACGCGCATCGACAACCATGCGTCCAAAATTAGCTGGACCTACAACGTGCGAGTCGCCGGTCGCTGTTAACAACTGACGCGCCATATCGTCGAAGCGTGCGTCTTGGGCAATCTGCTGATGCAGCCAATATGTATAGGCGTTCAACCCTTCCTTATCATTCGGCAATGAATGAAACCTTAGCAGTTTGGCAAATCGCAACGTCCAATAGTCTGCAAAAGCATCACTGCCAACAAGACCATCGACCATTCGGCTTCGCTTGTCTTTAGTTGTGTCAGCGAGAAACGACTCAATTTCTGTCGGCTCAGGCAGGCGGCCAGTTAAGTCGAGCGAAACTCGACGTAACCAGACAGCATCTGAAGCTGGTGGCGACACAGGCACTCGCAACTCCGACAGCAATTGCAGGATGTGCTCATCAATAAAGCCCCCGCGCGGCTCTGCGGAAAGATCGACATTCGCGTCCGAGAGCGGTACGTTAAACTGAATCGGGACAACTTGATTTAAATACCTGGCGATCACTATATGTTGACCACGGCGAGTCAGGTGCGCTCGATAACGGTCGTCGATTTGAACGGCTGCCGGGTCCGATGCTGTCAGTACAGTCCAAGCCGTAACATCTTCATTAGGACCATCTTCGAATTGCGCCATAACTTGGATCGGCACAGTCGCCGGCAATTCTTCGCAGAGGATGCGACTCGGAACAGCCTCCAGGCGGGTCAACTTCCGCGGCTCGCCTCGCGGCGTTCCCGCTTGAATCCACGCAAGTAATCGCTTCGCTGCTTGACTGCCTGCTTCGAATACGACGTCGCCGCCATGATCCAATTGCCCACTAGGTTTTGCAAAGATCAAGCTCTTGTCTGGCTTGGCCAGATTGACTCGTCGCCCTTCGAGCGCTTGAACTATCGCCTCGTAGTCGGCCGCGGCATCGGCCCCAAGCAAAGACAAATGAAAACCGCCACGTCCAGCCGCTGCGCCATGGCAAGCCCCTGAATTGCAGCCAGCTCTCGTTAACAGCGGAATGATCTCAGTATCGAAATGCACTACCGGCTCTGGATCAGCAACCACTAGCAATAGAAGAAACGCAGTTAAGCACATCAGCGTCTCTCGGATTTTGGTGCATCGGACTTCGTCGCATCACTTTTTTCATTCCGGCCTTTCGTCCCACGCTGACCGTATTCGGTCGCCCATTTTTCGAGATACTCCTGAGCTTTAGGAGTTCCGTAATCTTTCAATTTGCCATTGTCGATAATCGTATTAGCGATACGACCAATTTCTTTTCGGACCGCGGCATCTTCAGCCGCTTTCTCTTCGATCGCTTTCGCGGCCTTTTCGACTTCGGCTTCACTAGCGGTAAGTTTAATCAGTGGTAAGAGAAGTGGTCGGAGGTTGGGCGCCTCAGGCTGATCGGACGGGGCTCGCATCTCTGGCATGCCCGGCAAGTCTGACAACTTCGGCACTTCACCTCCCACAACGTCTACAATACTTTGCAGTATCTTTGGCAAGTCAACTTGAAGGCTCGGCTGTACGAGTGCAAAGTTGCCCGTGACTTTGCCATCTTTTCCAACCAGAATAGTAAGCATCACGTTGCGATTCAAACCATAGCTGCCCGGCCCCTCACGGCCTTCAAGCGAGATACCAGTTGGCGCTTTTGGCGTTAGAGCATGCCGCATCTTCTTCAGTTGATTTTCAGCCGCGGTTGCGTCGTCATCCAACCATATGACACCAGTTGACAGTCCGTCTCTGGCACGACTGACGGCATACCCAGAAAGAATTCTTGTCATGCTGACGGATTGTCGATTTATATCGTGAACGAAAATCAAAACAATCGGCTTGCCATCGGCCTGTGCAATGAAGTCGATGTCTTTTCCTGCCTCATCATCGAAGACGCCTCGAACCTTGAACGAACTCAGTTTTTCGCCAACTTGTGGGCCCGAAAAGAGTTGCTCCTGGGCGAAGACATTCGTTGCAACTTCGCATGTTACAAACATGACGAAGATCAGAGTGATACGCAATGTTGAGATTGGACGCACAGATAGCTCCCATTCGATGCAGTGTCGCCTTTCCCTTCGCGAAAGTATCGCGGGCCGCGAAAAAGGGCGCGCGAACTCTAACCCTTCCTGGCGCTACTTTTATGAATCGAAAGGCGACACTTAAAAAAATGGCAGCCTGTCCGCAGAAGTAGCGCGAGCGTCAATGTTGAGTGTCGCACAGTTGTATCAATTGTAGAGGAAAAACTCGAACGATACTGTAACAAATGTTCGAAACTCGGCCTTAATGTGGTTCAAAAGACCAATGTCTGACACTTCTCGCTGATCGCCGGCTGTTTCATAAATGCCAGTCCTTAAAAAACATACAAGTTAGCCAACTTTTTGGGGTAAACACGTCATGTACAACTCAATCGTAGACCAACATCGCATCACCTCCCGCCCCTTTGGCGTCCTAACAGGCATCGCTTACCACAAAGACTCTCCCCTTTGGCGACCTAGGCTTGCCGTCGGTGGTGGCACCCGTCGGTGACCGCTTTCAACAACAACGTGCCAGTCGACTACAGCGTCATCGTAGAACACGAAAGGGCATACTGGCGATCAGCGAGAGTGTCCAATATCCGGTAGACATTAAACCACTTTCCCGAGAGATCTAGGTGTTTTAGACTTAAAAATCTGCAAGCCAATTTTTTAAAAAAATTAAATACATGGCTTCCTTTTCCATTTTCCCCAATTAGACTGTGTGGCGAGTGTGCGCCTGACGTGCCAACGTTTTTGTATGGGATAGATAAGTATGAAAAGCGGAATTTTCTTTGCAACATCGTTGGTGTTGTTTTTTGCCAACCAGTGCGAGCTATGTGCAGGGCTTGTTATTAGAAGCGTTTCCACGGTAGATAATTCATATTCTAGTTTTGCTACAGTTAACGTCAGTGTTTACGGCGAGCAGAGTGGTTCTCCCAATCCTGAACTAGTCAGTACATTTGGCTTGAGGCTAACTCTCAATGGCTTGACAAATACAGCCACCATTGCTGCTCCATCGATCGCGCCTGCGGCAAGCCAGTGGAGTGCTTTCCCCAATAAGACTGCCTCAACTAACACAACTAGCACAGTTACATTTCAGAGCCACGAAACAAATTCGGGCGTAGCAGGCATACAAATTTTTTCGGCACCAACTCTAACGCCATCGAATCTAATAGGTACCTTCTCTTTTACAGTGAATAAAGCAGCGGCAGTTCAGAATTTCTCCGTTGCAGCAACTGCTTTTACCGCAGTGCAAGGTATACCAACCGCAGGCACTCCATCGGATGGATTCAGTACTTTTGCTTCTGGTTTTTATCAGACTATTTCTACAAGTTTTAATGATCCGATCAATGGCGCCGGTACTATCGCTATTGTTGCGGTGCCAGAGCCATCTTCTTTCGCGTTGCTAGGCTTGGTAGCTGGCTGTTATATGCTCCGACGTCGTAAAGCGTCGTAAGCTTCCAGCTTGCTCTGTGAACCGAACGGCGCTTAGGCCAAGGTTCCGTTAGGTAGCTGGTTTCGTTAGAAACCGGTTGCGAGTCAGAGGTTTCTCGCCTTAGTGCCCGCCGCCATGGCCGCCGCTCGGCTTACCGTGTCCACCAGCGCCCCCATGTCCTCCGCCACCGTGTGCAGTGGCTGCCGGTGCAGGTGCCTCTCGCACACCAGAAAATGCTGCTCCACTCGGCTTGATACTGAAATCAACTTTCGCTGATTCATCGACGGGCTCTCCGTGTCCCTCTGCCTTAGCTTCGCCATGTCCCCCATGCCCACCACCGTGACCGCCAGCCGATTCTTCCGCATGTTCGGCGTCATCGCCATGGCCAGCCATCAAGTCGCTGCCGTCACCCTGCACATTGACTTCTTCCTTCGAAACGGCTGTATAAAGAGCTTCAGGTTCAACTGCGTTGTGCGGCATCGGATACTCAAACCGACTAGCGGGAAGCACAATGCGATCGTTGACTAGCACCTGCTCAATCACTTCCTCATGCATCCGTTCGTCTAACGCAGTTTTAATTTCTTCTTTTACTTTGAGCAGCACAGCGTCATGTAGCAACGCCGGATCCAACTGCCGCAGCTTCTCTTCAATCACTTCATGGATCAGCCAACGATTCTGCTCAATCGTGGACTTCGCTTCAAAGCGTCGTTCCGGCTTAACAAGTAAATGAACCCGCAGTTGAGTCAACCAGCGGTTGTCGTGCGATTGAACATAATAGACGCCAATCGGAATTTCATTTGTCGCTGCAACTCGGACGCGAGACGCTTCCGAACGGACGTAACCGATGATGATGGCATGAATTACCACCAACATCATTACCAATCCGGCAATCCAATACCGCTTCACAAAAGACATGGTTACCCAGACGAAAAAACCCTATACCCCTAGGACACTCTTCGAACCATCGAAACGTAGCTTACGGTCAACGCATCACTGCGAATTCCCACTACATGACGTCAATTTCACGTTTCGCTTTCATGCGTGCCCCTTAAGATTGAGACGACCCCTACAACCGTTAACGACTAAATAGTCAGGCATGACCCCCATGAGCTTGCCTCATGGGTGAATGAGTTTAAAGGTTAGGTCGTTTGTCCCAAAGGCTCCCACTGCCGTTGTTTTCCATACTCCAAACGATGTATTTCAGTTTACGGACGTTACCACCGCGCTGCCAGACCCGTATCAAATCCGCATCGAGCACTCGGTAAATTCCGCTGTATCTCCCCGATATCACACCCCCTTAAAAATTCTCAAACTATTTGGCGGAAAAGCGTCTTTTGGTGATTGAAATCACTTTCTGGGGTTGCTAATCTTTTTCCCGCTAAGTCTGGTTGGATCCTACTGTCGG
>JANNNN010000177.1:0-2020 GCA_031398555.1 Planctomycetia bacterium
GACCAAAGCGCTTTCACTCGGTCCTTTCGATCTGCCACGGGTGCAACGCCTTCACATTTCCGAAAGCATTCTAAAGATAGCGTTTCCCTGGCTAGCGCGGCTACCTCTCGTGGCATCGATTACAGAGTGCGTTTTATGGCAAAGTTCGTCACAAAGTGAATAAACTGGCACCGAGCGGACATAAGTAGGTAACAACGAAGAAAGTGAAGGGTCCAGTGATGCTACTTTGTGAAAAACCTACTCTTTGGCCAACCGTGTTTAAGATGGTTTTCCAAGTCTTGGTACTTTTGGCGATCGGAGATCGGCCCGTATTGGCTGGTGACCCTACCGCGGAAGAATTGGCTTTTTTCGAGGGAAAAGTCCGGCCATTACTTGTCAAACACTGCTATGAATGCCATGCGGCAGAGACGAACAAAGCCAAAGGCGGTCTCCAACTGGACTCAAAAGATGGCTGGATGGCGGGCGGTGATTCAGGGGAAGCGCTTGAGCCCGGAAAGCCAAAAGATAGTCCACTGATGGATGCGGTTCGATATGCGAACAAAGATTTGCAGATGCCCCCCAAGTACCAACTCAGCAATGCCGAGATTGGGGTACTCGAAGACTGGATTGAAATGGGAGCTCCAGACCCGCGAACCGGTCCCAAATCCACGAAGCGGGCTGGGATTGATTGGGAAAAAGGACGCAGTCACTGGGCCTTCCAACCGGTGACAAAACCAATCGCCCCACAGGTGAAAGACACGAACTGGGTGCGAGACGATTTGGATCGATTCATTTTGGCCAAGATCGAATCCGCCAATCTGAAACCTGTTCCGGATGCGGATCGATTCGCATTGATTCGGCGCATCACATTAGATTTGATCGGTTTACCGCCAACGGTTGACGAAGTCGGAGCGTTTGTCCGCGATTCCGCCACGGATGATGAAGCAATAACCAAGGTGGTAGACCGCTTGTTGAAATCGCCCTCCTTCGGTGAACGTTGGGGACGCCACTGGCTCGATGTAGCTCGCTATGCAGACTCAGTAGGAAAGACTCGCAACATTCCGTTCCCGTACGCTTGGCGTTATCGCAACTATGTCATCGACTCGTTCAATGCAGATAAGCCGTACAATGAATTTGTAGCAGAGCAGATTGCTGGCGACTTGATGGATACTCAGAACGCAAAGGACCGTGAAGAGAAATTAGTTGCCACAGGCTTGCTTGCCCTGGGATCGATGGATCTGAATGAACGCGATGCCGAGCAGTTCCAACTGGACCGAATCGATGACCAATTAGACACCATCGGCCGGGCAACGATGGGACTCACCTTGGGTTGTGCCCGCTGTCATGATCACAAGTTTGATCCCATTCCGCAGACCGATTACTACGCGATGGCCGGTATCTTTGCGAGTACAAGAACTTTGAGCGGTCAGCAAAGCAGACAGGGCGGTAGCAAGGAATATCACCATCCCGAGTTGCTTGCTCGGCTAGATGTACCTCTGCCAACAAAAAGTACAGCAGCCGAGAATTCGCGAGCGGAGAAGTTAGAAAATCGGCTCGCGGAAATTCGTTCTTCGGTTAAGAAAGATGACCTTAACAGGACTCGCCGAATCGCTATCCGAAATGAAATCATCGGGATTCGAGCCGAACTTGAAAAGCTCAACATATCGCCCGCTGAGGCAGCTTCCGGTCCTGCAAAAGGTAAAGCCAAGAAAAATTATTCGCCTGAGACACTTGTCGATCCGAATGCGGAATTGGCGATGGCGGCTGTGGATGGGCGTGTAACCGATCTAGCACTGCGAGTTCGCGGTGAGCCAGACATCAAAGGTGATGTCGTGCCACGGGCCTTTCCGGTCGTCTTTAAGCAAATAAACGTGTCCAAACTACCCAACGACGCAAGTGGACGATTAGAGCTAGCCAAGTGGCTGACCTCACGCCAGCATCCGCTAACCGCGCGAGTTATGGTCAATCGCATCTGGGCACATCTGCTGGGGCGTGGATTGGTTGAATCCGTCGACAACTTTGGCGCTTCGGGATCCAGTCC
>JANNNN010000193.1:0-2099 GCA_031398555.1 Planctomycetia bacterium
TAAGATCCTGTACATCCTGCCCATCCATGCTGTTGTTCCGAACTCGAAGCTTGCGGAGTCAATAATGAAGTGGAAACAAATTCAAATCGGCAACTTTCCGTCGGAAGCAAATTGATCTATTTCTTTCAGCAATTTTGGAATTTCAACAACTGACTCGACGATATAGTGGGCACCAGCGGCTGTTAGCTTCTTCGCGGCCATGTCGCATAGTGCGGTGACCTCTACGGTCGACAAGGCTGCTAATTCTTTTTCAGTTCGGCCGACACAATTACCCGTGCGCGATACACCAATGGTCCAGCATCCGGCATTCCGACCAGCTTCAATCCCGACAGGTGTATCGTCCACAATGACGAACGACCACATCGGATAAGCACTCAGCCGTTTTGCGGCTTCATACAAGAGGTAGGGAGCTGGACGACCGCGCGGCGCGTCCTCTGAACAGATAACGCATTCCGGTTCATATCCTTGCTCACGCGCAGCCGCAGAAACGATTTCCATTAATTCGCGGGTGTAGCCGGTGCTGGAACCGATCTTCAATCCCATCGCGCGGCACTCTGCGATCATCGCTGGTACGCCCGCGATCAATTGCGAGTGCTTTCCTAATATCTGTTTCTGCAAAGGCAGAAAATCGTCGTACATCGCATCAATATCTTGCTCGCTGAATGGCCTACCGAATTTTGCAATCCAGGCATCTTTCACAGGCTGCATGTTAGCGATCGCAGCAATATGTTCGCGCTTCGCCATCCCCATCGGTTCGCGAGCTTGCGCGACGGAGATATCCACCCCACGTTGCGTGAACACCTGCTTAAAAACGGCGGCTGGAGCGCAGCTGCCAAAATCGATGGTCGTTCCAGCCCAATCAAACACGATCGCTTTCAAGTGACTCAATTTTGTCATTTAATTCTCCCCCATCCATCGCTTCCAGGTTCGCTCTGCCAATCCAAAAGCCATCGTCATTCCCGAACCACCAGTGCCCGTAATCGCGTAGACTCCAGGCTCAATCTCGCATTCGACGACCGGCAAATCGGAGTGTTTGGCGTAAATTCCATGCCAGCGCTCATGCATCGTCCAATCGTTTAATCGAATGACCTTTCTTAGTTCTCTCAGCATCAGCTCGTCGATCTCTGATTTATCGAACGGCGAGATTCCGGCGTCATATTCGTGCGAATCACCCAAGAGTATTTCACCACTGCGGAAGGGAGAAGCCATTACTTGAATTCCAAATTGATCTAGCTCGGGCGTCTCCAGTGCAACCCTTTGTTTGAGCCCAGCTAACGATGGACAACAGCCAAACGAAGAGTAGTGTCTGAGCGTCAGACCGCTAGCGATATGCGGCTGTATAGCGTCACTGCGGGCTTGAACGGCCTTAAGCATCTGCAACTTGCACAGCTTCAGACCAGCGTTTTGCAGGGTATCTGGGTAAAGGGTTTTTAAATCGCTGCCGCCACAGACGACTATTCGATCAGCCTTCCACGAGCGACCATCCGACGCACGCACTTCCCGTCCGACAATATTCGTCACCGTCGTATTAAAACAACAAGTAACCTTCTTTTCCGTTTGAAGCCACGCAGCCACTTGAGCTGAAGCGATCCGCGGATTGACTCGAATCTCTGTCGCGCTGAGCATGCCGCCTAGCAGTCCACTCGGATTGACCATCGGAGCCCGTTGTATCACCGACTCAGCGGTTAGCATCTCAACCGAGTGTGAACCATGTGCACAAAACTCTTCGAGCACCGCCATTTCATCGGGCCTATGGGCAACGTGAAGCGAACCGCACTGTTCGAGCTCGACAGCGTGTGTTTTGCTCAGAGTGAGCCACCGTTCTCGTGATCGCAGCGCTGTGTCATACAACTCACCGCTCGGTTGCCCAATCGGCCAGATCATTCCGAAATTGCGTACCGAAGCTCCTTGCGCAACCAATGTTCGCTCAAGCAACACAACACGCTGGCCGCGCTCCGATGCCATCCATGCATGTGCAAGACCTACAATCCCGCCTCCAATGACAACTACATCATAAGTGCTCATCAACTGCTTGCTTTCAGCATGGATTTACGTAGATACGGCTCAAAGTGCGCAACCGCCGGCGTTATAAAGTCGGG
>JANNNN010000228.1:0-7981 GCA_031398555.1 Planctomycetia bacterium
TCCAAGTCGATGTCCTATCAAATCGCCTTTCATCGGACATTGATAGGACAGTGATAGGACAAATCAAACTGATGCCTCGTCGTAGTCGAGTAACAAGCTAGTTTCCGGCGTTTTTTCTCCAAAAATTTCGGTTCATCCGACTAAAGCGTACTTGGTTTCATGCAGCTGATAAAGCTTTAGTTTGAAGAATTCCTGATCACGAAGGCCGTAGTGCTGGCGGTTCATGGTTTTAATTTTGTTGTTGGTGCCTTCGACTTGGCCGTTGGATATCGGGTGCTTGTACCAAGCCAGGATACCATGTGCGTGTGCCAGTAGAGTGCGTGCGAACTCTTGACAGTGACGAACACCGGAGTCCATAGCTTGGTGATACCAATCGTAGATCTTTAACTGTGCGGCGAATGCGCTGTCTTGCTCCCAAAGCTGATTGAGATCGTCTTTCAGGTAATAGGCGGTAGCCAGCGATTCATTCAGCTTGAGGGCTTCTTGTAATCGGCCAGGCTCACCTTTAAGCGGATCGAGGTTCTCGTGATTCTTGAGCAGCAACCATCGAGTGCCTTTGAGAACATCTCGCTTCAAGCCGTCTGTGGCTTGGCGGTGCAGTTCTCGCCGCAAGTCGGTCAGCTTTTCGTTATACAGCTTGATGACATGGAACCGGTCAAAGATCACCGCCGCGGAAGGCAAGTTTTCTTTGACAGCCTTCTGAAAAGCCCGAGAAAGATCCATCGCTACCGCTTCAATCTTGGCGCCTGAGTACCGCACGCGTCGCCAAAAGGGCTTCAAAGCTGCCGCATTTTTACCCTTTCCGGCGAACAGTATCGCACCGCTATCCAGGTCCAAGACGATTGTCATAAAGCGATAACCGCGTCCGACGCAGATCTCGTCGATGCCGATGCGACGGATGCCTTTGAGGGATGGGTTTGAATAATAACGCTGCAAGTAACGTTTTTGAATGTCCTTGATTTTGTCCCAACCAACACCTAAGTGCTGAGCTGCATCCTTGATCGTCATGTGCTTAACCAGCTCCAACGCATATCGCTCAAATGCATGTGTATAACTGCGTCGGTGCGAGGCCAAGCCAATGTTGATTTGCCGAACCAAGCCACAAGATCGGCACTCAACCCGCGGGAGCGTCGCGACCACATACGTCACCTTGCTGCCAATCGGCAACGACTGGAGCATTCGCTCACTGCTCCCTCGTCGGATCACGTCCTTGCTCTTGCAGCTTGAGCAACAAACCCGATGCGGCTGCGGTTCAACGTAAGTATAAAGTACCTGATCCTCGACCCTGGTCTTGCTGACACTGTAGCCATGGATTCCGAACAGACTGTACAATTGCGACTGGGACATAGGGGCTCTCCTTTGATTCTGTGGTAAGAAACCAAAATGAGAACCTATGTCCCGCTTTTTTCAACCCCGCGCACGCTCAGCCCGGATGAACCATTTCGGCTCTTCCGGGTTTCGAGTACTTCGCTTAAGAGCACGCTGTCGTTGGACGTACGCATGACTGTGCAGCAAATCGTTTATCCGGTAGCCAGCGGAGACTGCTGGCTTAATAGCGATACTCTAAATAAACGTCTTTTCCAAAGCTGTTCGTCATTGATAACGGGAGCACGAGGCTCCTGCCGAGCTTCTCTTCGCGCACAAAACAGACTTCACTGTACTTGTGAACGTAGCCTGGTCGCCCGCGGGCTCCCGTGTAGAACTAGAGGACGTCCGCGGGTATATTTGCATCGAACTTGGTACCGAGAAATGCTCGGCAGGAGCTTCCTTCTCCCGATTTATTGTACGCTCCAGTGTAGGCATTGCTATTAAGTCAGCAGTCACCAGCGGCGTCGTAAGCACTAGGCAAAACCTAATGTCGATGAGGCTAAGAATGCTACAATTGGGACAATTGTGCGACGCTAGCCGGAGATTTTGAGTGACCATTTGGCGATGCGATTGTGACCCGCAGCATACATCGCGTCGCCAGCTTCATTCAGTAGGATTTCGTGAATGTGCATGGGAGCTTTTTCATCGCGCAGCGAATTCTTGGGATTCGCTAAGTCGAAGATCATCACGAACCCGCCGGAATCTCCGCCGGCGGCAATCAGCAATCCGGAAGGATGAAAGACGAGTGATTCGACCAAGCCCTTGAAACTGCATTCGCCATACGTGTGCGTCTTTTCTCCGGTCTGCCAATCAAAGACTTCGACGCGAGCTTTCCCTTCCAAGTGATCGATATTGCCAACTTGTCCCATGCCGCCCACGCGACATACCATATCGTCGCCAACACTTATAATCAACTAGCCGTCCGGCGTTGCCTTAACTCCGCGAATGAAACGTTGGTGAGCGTCCTCGACGGTTCGCAGCGGTTGTGCGCCGTCGACCGGCCACCATACTAAGCGACGATCAAAACCCCCTGTGACAATGCACGCTTCATTTCGAGCGACGCCGGTGATGTAGCTATCGTGTGCCAAGGCTTCCGAAGTCGGTTCATTCTTTTCGTTGCCAAGGTCGAAACTGTACAGCTTGAAATCGCCGCTTCCGACCACCAAACGCTCAGAGTCGGGATGCCGTGCGAGTGAGAGCAGAATATCTCGGCGACCAATTTCTTTCACGAGCTCTATTTCGATGGATACGTCTGACATTTTTGCCCCTTCCAAATCACGGTTTTCCATTTGTATTCGCGATGTCTTATCGTCGCCCTTCGCTCCGCGAAAGTAGCGTAAGGAAACACTTCAGTTCGCGCGCACCTGGATCGCGGCCCACGCTACTTTCGCGGAGCGAAAGGCGACTATTGGTGATCGAACGATCCTAGGCCGCAAGGCATTGCTGGCCAAATCGAGTGGGGCCATAGCGATCGCGAACATGCTCCGGTTCGTGTTGGATGTCGAACAGGTGATCGCAGGCCATCAAGCCCTTGACGCGCTCACAAGCTGAGTTGTGACTGCTGGCAGTGCTTGAACCGCGATTGCGAAGAAAACGCTGGCTGAGCAGGTTGCGAAGTTTCTCACGATCTTGATGATCCCCTTCCGTGATTTCATCCAAACGACGAATATCCTGCGTAATTGGATCTTCAAACAACTGGAATCGGAGCGTAGCGACTGCCGAGGAATCCAGGGCCGAGCAGCGTATTGTCCCGAGGCAGTTCATGAGCATTCGCAATGTGTTTGCAATTCAGTGTCAGTAGAGAGTCTACTCTCGCCAGTGCAGTGAGTGCAACATGCAATGCGTCGGCCGCTGCTTTTTGGGGGCATCATACGGTTAGCGAACAATCTGGACCCAGCCTGCTTCTAAGGGACGAACCGCCTAGTGCGGACCCACATGCTAGGTGGTGTGGCAGGGGTCCGCAGCAATGCGGCCCCTATGCCGATGCTTTGTTCGTCCACCGCGTTAGCCAAATAATGTTTGCCCAAGCTTGTCAAAAAAGACTACGGCTAGTCCAAACCAAAGGCACAAGTCTCCGGGACTAATTAACCAATCTCGAAACGGAATCCAGTCCGCCAGATACGCGAATTTTGATTGATTGTCTATGATCTCGTATTTGCCTTGCATTTCAAGCGGAATCGTGTCGTCCTTTGCCGGCATTCGGCCTCGATTAGTCCAAATCACAAACAGGTTCGCACAGACTCCGATTGTGGCGAGTGCAAGCCCAATACATTGAAGCCAACCCATCCGAGTTGAACCTGTAATGGACAGCGCTGACAAGACAACGAGACCATGGAGCAATGCCCAGTGTTGAAAGCCAAACCCGCCGCCCTGCCGTTTGTTGTCGGTAGCCATCTTAAATTCCCAAGGGGTCTGGGTGGACGAATGAATAGCAATCTATCCCAACTGTATCACTGTAGCACTGTAGCAGCGGAACGGCGGGATAGATTGGGCGTTGAACGGAGACGCTTCGCGCAGCTACCTATGCAGAAGCAATCAAGCATGGCGACTTAAAGAGAATTAGTTTAACGTGCTGAGTGGCGATAAAGCAAGCGTTTTGGGAATGTCCCGACGCTTTGCTTAGGTGCCATAGCAGGGCGGTGGTAACAGTTGGGAGACTCAAGGCAGCAACGTGGCGAAATTATCCCAGCGGTAATCGATGATGCCAAGAGGTTGCGATGCAGAGTTTGACGCTCCACTAGTACGACAGATTCGAAAGAGAAGCTCAAGCCCAAAGCAGATCAAACTTCCACACCTACAACACCCAAACCACGGCGAGCAAGAAAGCCAGTAGCGCGGTCTGTTGCACGCGCTTAATTGCACGTTGACAACGCCGAACGAATCGGCCTTGCTCGCCGTTTAAAACTTGACTGACGAGGACAACTGCCAATCTCCTTGCCGTTTTCATCCTTGACGGGGCGGGAGTTCGTATCGACATCATTTATGAGTTGAGTCTTTAGCCAATACGCTGGCTGCACGTTGGTTTTAGGATAGAACAATTTGGAAAATTCGGGGCAAATTAGCCCGTCAGCGCCCACGGCAGACGTACGTACCGGCGAGTATTCATCATCGATGCTAAGCTCGCGATTACCATCGTGAAGCAGCCAAATTGGAAAGCCCTCCAAGTGCGGCTGATATTTGTCAAAAACTCCGATGAGGCAATAACCATTGTCGGCCATCTTCTCAATTGCTTCGGGGATTTTCCGACGCGCAAAGTCAAGCTGACGCGCCAGCGCTCCAAATCTGGACTCGCGGTATTCGCTGGCCTTGTCGTACCAGTCTCGATAGACAGGATGATCGGTAGTGAATGATCCCATGACAAGGTTGTCGTCAAACCAAACGCCATCAGGGTAAACGCCAATCGCCAATTCCTCGAATTGGGCGACCAACCGCCAAAGTGGATACCGTGTCAGGACCCGTTTCTGAAGAGTCAAAACAAGTTCGGGTATGAAGGCGTTTAGGTCACCGATGAAAAAGCACATTGTTCGATCTGAGGGAGACTCACCGATTGCGTAATCGCCAAACACAGCAGACAAAATCTCGTTGTACTCGGGGATGCATCGTCGGCTCAAAAAGTCTGCAATCTCATTGCGCAGAATGGAAGCTAGCTCTTTTGACTCGCGATAGAAAGACTTTTGCGGCGGTAGTTTTGGAACGGAATGGTAGTAGGTATACGGTTCGTTGGGATCAGCAGGAACATTGTACAGACCATCCATCGGTGGCGGTTTAGGCATACATTGAATCTTCAGTCGACGAACGCTGGCGATCAACCGGCGACGACGACTGCTCCTCCATTTCAAACACGCCCGATTCGCCGCTCGGTTGCATCGGATTGTTCGGCATGGATCTGTGTATCTGGCAATCGTTCACCATACCAAAGTTCCAATCCTGTTCGATCCTGGTATGATTCAGGGCCTGCCGCCATCCACCGCCACGCTTCGCGGATGATTCTCCAACATGAATTCGCCCTGAGCTTACGGCCCGAAGTCACAACTACGGGCTTTGGGACAACAAACCGGCCTCTCCGCTTGAGAGCCCGAATAAATGCCGCCTCTTCTGCAGCATAGTATCGCTCGCAGAATCCACCAACGGCATCGAACGCCTCGCGGGTGCAGAACAGGAAACAACCGCCTACCAGCGCCAGACGTCGGGCTAAGATGACGGCTACTGGGTACATGATGCGCGCCCAAACCGGCAAAGTTCCGTCGAAACGGAATACGCAACCACCCCCAACGGAGCCCTTCCGAATTTCGCAGACGGCATCAAGTACGGCATCGGGTGTGGCAAGTGTGTCTGCGTCCACGAAGAACAGGATGTCACCTCTGGCGCACCGTGCTCCCGCATTCCGAGTTGCTGCGATCTGGCGATACTGAACCTGAACAAGAATGACTCCCGCCGCTGTCGCGATGTCCGCCGTCCGATCGGTTGAAGTGTCGTCAACGACGATGATTTCGAATGGCTCGCCGCATGTCTGCCCAAGTGCAGCGATTGCCGCAATGGTGCGCCCAATATGCTGTTCCTCATTATGGGCGGGGATGACAAAGGAAAGCACAATCCAGTCCTCTATTGCTGCCGAACTGCCGAAAGAATCCATGTAAATCCTGGGTTTGGGGTGGGAGCCATTCGAAGAAAATCTGGCGACTCTGACCCGTGATCTCGGGTTGCCGGAAGCAACCACTGTCACAATTGTGCCAACCCCAAACCCAAAGGACAACTAACTATGAAGATTCTCGCTCTCGACCTCGGCAAGTTCAAGACCATGTGCTGCTTTTTCGACACCCAAACCCGTAAGCATGAGTTTCTCACCGCTACAACCGAAGAAGCTCGGGAGGCTAAAGAAACTGCTGCAGACGTCGCGTCAAGGAGAACCAAATCAACCGATAGCGAAGCGAAGCCAACTCCCAAAACCAATCGAACTGCTACACCCACGACAAACAAACCACGGCGAGCAAGAAAGCCAGTATGCGTGGCGGATGCGAATGCTTAATTGCGCGCTGACATCGACGAACGAATCGGCCTTGCTCGCCATTTAAAACTTGAACTTACGAGGACAACCCATAACCCTGCCTGATTACAACTAATCGACGAACGAATAGGACCTCGCAGCCTACACTAATACTAGAGTAACTTTTAACACGAACCGTAACCAGCAATTCCACGAGTAGCCACTAGCCGAGCACGACGACTGAAGCCAAGGATAAGACCAACCCAATCGACTTAGCACCGTCACAAAATGACACTACCGTTTCACCTAGGACTCGATCGCAAGATCGAAGGAACAGCAGACACGTCGCCCTAAAGAATGTGCCGTCGAAAGGAAGGTAGCTTGCTGCTCAAAGTGTTGAAAGACATGGGAAGCCTCCAGGCAAGCTGCACTGCCAAGATCGGAACAAACATCGAAACAAAGATGATTGAACCGTGCATGGATAACTGAGGGAACGCAACCTGCGCTGCAGGCACACTAGAATGAAAAGCGTTCGCACCTCGAATAGTCGCTTAATCAACCATCCTGGATGATCCGCAGCTGCAACCGCTCTGAGTCGATGTCCGGCAGTTTGAGGTTCGTCGCTTCGCTCAACCGCAGACCGGCTGCGTACAGCGTCAATAGCACCGCACGGTTCACCGATTGATTATGCCCCATTCTGTTGAGACTTCCAACCCCTTCGGTTCGGTTGCAATCAGCGGGACGAAAAATGGACGCCATCGCCAGACAGTCGCATCGCGTTTGGCAAGTTCATCAGGGTCTCGACCGAGTTCCTTCGTGAGAACATACTCGGCAGGTGGCCGACCAATCATCTCGCCTAACTCATACCCCTTCATGACACAGCGGACCCTCGGGGGAATTCGAGTATTCTTTACGAGGATGTGGATTGACTTGTCGAGACGCTTACCATCGACGATATCAACCACCAGTGTGTTTGATTCCACTTTTCCACCGCCATCGTACAGCACCCCTTCGATCGTACGGTATGTGCCGAGCGTCCCCAGATAACCTGTTGGCTGGCGTGGTGCCAGTGGAAGTTCGTCACTTTGTTGCGACTTAACAGCGGGTGGTGCCGATGCGGCCGCACATAGGGTCGTCAGCAATACGATTGCCGCCAAGCGGCGTACGCGTACGGAGGTGTTCATTGCGGGAGCTCTCTCGGGGCATAATGGTTGCATTCATCGAGTCGCCAAAGTAGTGCCACCATCAATGGCCGGCTGATCGGCGACTTCGATGCAATGCTTTGGTACGCCCGTCATGGGCATAAGTTTATGGGGTGCCATCCTTCGGGATCAGTCCCCTGCGCGAGACCGGGAGTCTCAAGGAGCTCAGTATACCAAATGACAACTCCGATTGGCAAAGCACTAGGCGAAGGGGGTAAGCTCAAGGCGGTGCAGGAGTCAGCAGCGGTCGTAGTACTGAGGGTCGCACACCAACGATCACAGGAAGGACCAAACGATGAAGAAGGAGGAGCCATCGATCGGCTTGGTGCGAGGGAACCCCTTTTCACTTGAAGAGACCACAGGTTCATTGTCCCGACCGGGACGTACCGCAGCGGCGCTGATTGAGAAGCCAGCCTTGAGTCTGATC
>JANNNN010000235.1:0-1413 GCA_031398555.1 Planctomycetia bacterium
CATCTTCGCTCTAAGCTTGAACGCGTGGGCCTACTTGCACCAACCGAGAAGCCATCAAAGGGCGCGAAGCTGAGCGACTTCCTAGATGACTACGTGCGTCGGCATTCAATCGGCAAGAAGCCAGCAACAATCGTTGTCTGGAAGCAGGTCGTCAAGATGCTCAACACGCACTTGCCCTCAGACATCATGCTCAGCGAAGTTACCAAGGGGCACGCTAAGCAGTTCGCAGCCAAGCTAAAACAGCTCAAGCTTGCGTCTACGACAATCCAAAAGCGACTTCAGTTTGCTCGGCAGTTCTTTGAAGATGCGGTTGACTGGGAATTGATTGAAGCGAATCCATTCGCCAAAGTTACATCGCCCGGCACGTCTGCGAAGTCGAATGTCGAAGTCCCCCGCGAAACTATCGCCACGATAATGCGACACTGCGACCAAGATTGGAAGGTAATCATTGCCTTAAGTCGCTTTGGAGGGCTTCGCTGTCCAAGTGAGGTGCTGTCTCTGAGGTGGATAGACATTGACTGGGAGGGCTCGCGAATGAACGTACCCGAGCCAAAGGTTGAGCATCACGAGGGGCGTGGAGTCCGCACGGTGCCACTGTTTCCTGAGTTGCGTTCGGTTCTGGAAGATGCTTTTGACACGGCTATCGAAGGCTCGCAGTACGTTGTTGCCAAACAGGCTTACAGAGAAGCTGCAATGGGAGCGGGCGGCTGGGCAAACGCGAACCTACGAACTCAGTTTCTAAAGATTATCGAGAAGTCCGGCGTTAAGCCTTGGCCGCGACTCTTCCATTCAATGCGTGCCACCCGCCAAACAGAACTTGAGCATCAATTCCCCACCCACGTAGTGTGTGCATGGCTGGGAAATTCGGAAAAAGTGGCGAAGAAAAACTACCTCCTGGTCACTGAAGCCGACTATCAAACCGCCCTAATCGCCAGAGGCACAGTCGGCGGCACAGTTGAACCGAAAAACGGCACAGTCGGCGGCACAGCAACATCCCGCACTGTTTCGCCAGGAAATGAAAAAACCGCTGAGAAAACTGGGGTAAACATCGTTTTCCCTAGCATTCTCAACGGTTTTGAAGTGGAGGTAGACGGACTTGAACCGACGACATCTTGCTTGCAAAGCAAGCGCTCTCCCAACTGAGCTATACCCCCAACTATTGTCGCATCGCTGTGACAGCTAACAATATGGCAACTCAAATACAGATTCACAAGTGGGCGCGCCAGAATTCGAATCTGGGACCTCGTCGTTATCAGCGACGCGCTCTAACCAACTGAGCTACGCGCCCTTGAAAAATCTACTGAGAACTGCTTTTGCGAGTTCTAATTTGCCCGAATCGCGAATAACTGCGATACTTGCAAACTAGACTGGGAAATCGTAGCCAAAGGTTCAGGGATGTCAACCATTCAGTAC
>JANNNN010000245.1:0-13011 GCA_031398555.1 Planctomycetia bacterium
CCAGCATCCGGTTTCTGACGAAACCAGCTACAGCGCCGCTGTTATCGCAGGCGAATTCGCTGCGAAAAATCGTAGGCATTATTATTCAACTGCGCCGCCAGATTGATCTTCGAAGCCGCCTTGATCTGGTCAAAGGGCCCCTGCACTGCTAACAAACCTAAATCATAGGCCAATCGATCCGAATGGCCTGGCAACAGTACGCGGATATCCTGTGGAATCGCTCCCGGCCGCAACGCATTGATCAAGTCAACAATATTAGTCGTGCAATTGTTTGATATCGTGTCGTAGAACTCCGGTTGCCGCGCAATCTCATTGACGCGTGCAGTCGCGGCTAAAAAGACTTTTTGAACTTGGGGCGGTGTCGCCAGAATGGGGTACAAATAGACATCCACTTTCCGCACATCCGTTCGCAACCGAATCAGGTCCTTCTCGCTACCGACTACATAAATCAACTCAAACTCATTCAACGCGCCGCCAATCGCGGCATAGTTTTGGCCCTTCTGCAAACGGGCCTCCACCGAAAAAACAATATGCTCGCCGTCCGCCATCCCAAAGCTTAACATCGTATGCGCAAGCAGAGGCGTTTCTTTAAATGGAACTACAATAAAGTCAATGGTACGGACATCGGACAGCATGATCTCACGATCGAAGTGCCGCACGTCGTAATCCGTTTCCGAGCGATAATTGCAGTTGCGAATGTTGAACAACCGCACACGGTCGCTACGAATCTCCGCATACGGCAGCACTGCTAAATCGGTGCGCCAGTCGCGTTGATGTGAGGGCACTTTCTCTGGGAACCCCGCATTCGCAATCCGCTGTCGCGTCGACGCGAATTTAGCTTGCCACTTACCCGTCTGTTGATCGGGTTTTCGCCCCGAACCGTTTCGATGCGTTAATGAGTTACAGCCCAGCATTAACAGGCCACAAGCGACACCGATCGCAAGCAGAGTTTTTTTAAGCTGAGGTGTGTCGAAAAACATGCTGGCCGGTCCTTCTCTTGAACCGATAGCAAATTCAGCGCCCCCAGCCAAGATCGCTCGCAATGCATGCTAAGCCTAAGCTCCCAACACAACAGCGAGCTGGTAGCAGGTTTCGTTAGAAACCGATCGATTGTATTTAGGTAGGTCGCATCTGCTGGATGCGACCATTTCGCAACCATAGCCGCTGCCGGTTGCTCACGAAACCAGCTACAAACGCTTGCAAAGAATATGATCCTGATCGCGGTGGTCACCTACTTCAAAATCATAAGTCCCAACGACTTCGAATCCGTAATGAGCGTAGAAGGCTAAGGCTCGCTCATTCTCTGTATAGCAACTTACATAAGCCACTTCGGTTTCGCGGATAAAACCATCTCTACTCAGCGGGCTATTCCTTTAGTGGACCAGTCTTGATTATAAGTCCGGAGTCTCCGCTGGCTACCTGTCAAATAAAATGACGTACTCGAAATCCGGAAGAGCCAATTTTTCTGTCATTAATCTTCCTGTCAAATCTTATCAACTTTGCTAGTGCTAACTCTAAGGAATCAGCACCGCCGCACCACTTACAAAGCCAGCTTGAACAGCAGCCCCACGCAAGCTAAACGGGAACGGCTGAATCATGTAAGGAGCACAATTGCCAGGTCGGTAATAACCGAGCGCATATTGGCATTCTCCAGGCGGATGAATCCCCATCTTGTAAGGCAGAATCAACATGTTGCCAAAGAAGTGGGCTGAACTTAGTAACGGTTGTAGAACTGGACCAACTTCGTGACCGTAGCGTTCCAGTTGGACGTCTTCAAAATACAGGGGCTTATGACATAGGCCAGATGCTTTCCATTCAATCGCACTCGGAATGAACTGGCGGCCAGCGTAGGCTTCGTAACCGATTCCACATTTCATCGGTAAGTTCCAAGCTTCCGCAACATAAGCGATGTCGACGTCACTCAAGTCGCGAAGCGGAATCGTTTGCTCGCGACCGTTCAAATCGAGCACCACGCGATCATCTCGCAAGTCGATCAAGCGCCCCGTAGCAACAATGGTACCCGTGTAATCCATCCAATCGCGAATCGGTGCAGTAGCGGCAAAATTCAAACGGTCCTTCTCTACCGCCTCGCGAGCTCGCAAGCCCTCACCGTATCCAGGCGACACATTTAAACTAATATCGGACAAACGCATCTGACGAACTCGATCGCGCATGTCATTGCAAGAATTGATGTTCGCATTCTTGCGTTTTGGCATTTTCAAATCTTCACGCTGATCGGCGCCATCCTTCGCGTTTTCATCCATCCCTTGATCTGCGTCCTTTCCGCTATCGCCAAAAGGATCGGGTTTTTGGTTCGGCGCACGGTCGAAGGGGCTAGACTCGCGTTGAGTATCGTTTTGAGGATTGTTCGACAACGGACTGACCGCTTCCGGTTGAACTTCCTCGCGACCTGGCGCTGGTGGCGGCTCCACATTCGAAAGCGGATCTTGTGGTAACTGGGTCGGTGGAAAGGCGGGCAGATTGCTAGGTGGCAGCGAGGGCAGATTGTCACCAGGCAATGCCGGACGACTGTCGCTAAATGGGTCGTTGCCAGTTTGCGGCTGGTAGTTCGCGGTCCGGACACCTTGATTGCCGCGCAGCGGATTGCCGATCCAGCCAGACGCGCTGCTGACCGCCCGATCGGAGGAACCGTTCGATTGTGCCGCTGCGGGCTGTACCGCTCGCATACTGGTATTCTGCGAATTGCTCTGCTGTACTTGGCGAGGCGGGGCGTTGAACGCCGCTTCGAAACTCATTGAGTTATTGGCAAACGCGGAACGCATCGCCGCCGAACTTGCCGGTGTCGTGCTGGTTGGCGCAGGACTGGTCGTCACCGACATCCAACGCAAACCAACTCCCGAACCTTGACCTGAGTTTTGTGCCGCTTGATTTTTCGCACCCTGCGGAGAAGTTGCCAACGGCCGCGCGTCCGATTGACTGGGCAAGCGAGTCGGTTGCCAAGCGGTCTGCTGGGCCTCAGCCACTGTGCTATGGGAAGCGGCGGCATAGATCGAGCCGAGCAGGGCTGTTTTGAAAGTTCTGCTTAGCCACGATCGGCTAGCCCTAGTTATCCGAAAAGGGGTCTGACCCTCTCCCGCTGAGACCTGACGCGTCTTTAAAGGGTCAGACCCCTTTTCGAACACGCTCTCAGTTTCCGTCGTTTTGCGACGAATACTCTTGGCTGTAGTTAGGTGCTTCTTGCGTAATGGCAATGTCATGGGGATGGTTCTCTCTGACACTCGCTGGCGAGATCTTTATGAACCTCGCATCCTTACGAAGTTCATCTATATTCTTCGTGCCGCAGTATCCCATTCCAGCTCGCAGACCGCCTACCAGCTGGTAAGCAAAATCTGCTAAAGCCCCTTTGAATGGGACGCGACCTTCAACGCCTTCTGGAACGAGCTTTAACAAGTTTTCGTTGCCGGACTGGCGATATCTTTCACTCGAACCTTTAATCATCGCGCCCAGGGATCCCATGCCTCGGTAAACTTTAAAAGTTCGACCTTGGTACAGAATCGTTCGCCCTGGACTCTCCGCTAAACCAGCAAACAAGCCGCCAATCATCACCGCGCTGGCACCGGCCGCAATGGCTTTGGTGACGTCGCCGCTGTAGCGAATACCGCCATCAGCGATGATTGGAACTCCTGCTGCTTCAGCCGCCTTACTCGCGTTGTAAATCGCCGTGATCTGTGGCACACCTACACCGGAGATGACGCGTGTCGTGCAAATCGAACCAGGTCCGATCCCCACTTTCACCGCATCCGCACCGGCTTCGATCAAGTCGCGGCAGCCTTCGAAGGTCGCCACGTTACCGGCCACCACATCGATCTTCCAACGCTTCTTAATCTGTTTGACAGTCTCAATCACGTTCAGGGAATGACCATGAGCGCTATCGACCACTAGGAGGTCGACGCCATGACCAATCAACTGCTCGGCTCGATCGAAATCGAACACTCCCACCGCCGCACCAACTCGTAACCTCCCACCCGGATCTTTGCAAGCATTCGGATAGCGGTTCATCATGTCAATGTCTTTGATGGTGATGAGTCCCGTCAGTTTGTATTCATCGTCCACCAGTAAAAGTTTCTCTACCTTTTTATCCGTTAAAATCTTCTCAGCTTGCTCAAGCGTTACAGCTCCTGTCGCAGTGACCAGATTTTCCTTAGTCATTACGTTTTTGATTGGAGTTACAGCTTGCTCCAGAAACCGCAGATCGCGTCGCGTGATAATGCCAGCTAACCGTCCATCCCGTTCGACGATTGGTACCCCCGACACATTTTGCTGGTCCATCAGTTCGCGAGCTTTAGAAACATCGTCATCCGGATGCAGCGTCACAGGATCCGGAATGATGCCATTAGCACTCCGTTTAACTTTGGTGACTTCTTCCATCTGAGCTTCGATGGACATGTTTTTATGGATGACGCCCAGCCCCCCCACTTTGGCCAGCGCGATCGCCATTTCGCTTTCCGTGACCGTATCCATCGGGCTCGACAGCAGCGGCACTTTCAGCCGGATGTTTTTGGTCAGCTGCGTAGAAACATCCACTTCAGCCGGCATGAACGAGCTGTAACGCGGTTCGAGCAGCACATCGTCAAAAGTAATGCCGTTATAAGCCAGTTTGTCATCCACGGCGCTTAAACCTATTCTGTGTCAGCTGCATTCAGTGTCGCCCCAAGCTAACAGGTACCTGGTTTCGTAAGAAACCGGTCAGTTACTAAGTAGCTGGACACGAGCCGAGTCGCCCCGCCGGCGATCCCCGAAGTGTCACATCAAAATGCAAGAGGGGTTTTCAAGTAAACCCCGAATTATGCCCGTTTACCTAGCTTTCCGCAATTGGCGTGCATCCCGTTAATCGCATTCACAAGCGATTCCGTAAGTGGTGTTTAAAACCGGGCGTGCAAATTTTTGTATGTGCAACGCACACTCGTAGGGTACTTTCCGACCACGGATGCTTGTTTGCTTGTATGGACTTCCCAAACGACCAGCAAAGCGATCGCTGCACGGCTGCGTGAAGTTGCGCAGTTACGAACACTGGGACTTTCTTCACAGAGATAACGACTTTTGCTTGCTCGTCCAAAAAACCATGGCGTTTATGCATACTGACGCGAATTCGCTTGACCTCCGAGTCGTAGTAGCCGCCAGTATTGCCCTTGAAAGCGGCTTTTGGTTCCTTGACAATTGCAAACGATCGAATACCGACACCCAAAAGCAGGGCATGCGGATCGCTCTCGAGCCTAAAAAATCGCAGTTTGAGGGATTAATTTGTCGGTGGGATTTCGAGGCGTTCAAACGGAAAGAGTGGACGGCGGCGATTGACGAAGTTCAATTGCTGTAGATCTGCGGATGTGGAACCGATGGTATTGACGCGTAGGAACTTATCGCAAACTTCTCGATAGGCAGCCAGTGGTGCGTTGACACCTTTAGCGACCAGAATTCGGAACTGCTGAGGATCCAACTGACAACTTTTGATCTGCTGAAGACTAAACGGAACCATGCGACGGGTGGTGAGCATGATGGTCAAATTACCCTCAATCGTTTCTACCGTAGCTGTCGCACCTTGATCGAATTCTACGATGCCACCATGGCGAGGTGCGTCTTCTCGAAAATGACCCGAGTGTAGGGACACCACTTGGACTTCAACGAGTAGTGGACGACCGTGGCGATCATCTACCTTGCCACCTAGGGCCAAGTGCAGGCTCGCTCCAGCGCCCGCCGCGATGCACGTCTCCACGGCCGCGGGATCGTAAAGGCAAACGAAACTTGGTCCCATCTGCCGCGCTAAAAGCGCCGCGGCTAACGTCGTACCGTCCGCTGCCGAACCGCCGCCTACATTATCGCCCATATCCAATAAACAGTGACGCGATGCGTGGTCTAGCTCGCAGGCTTGCAAGGCATCATCAATACTCCTACAAGGAGACCCGCATGAAAAATATCAACCAACGTCGGCAATTCTTGCAAAAAACCGGCCGTCTTGGCCTAGCCGCTTGTGGTATGCAATTGCATGCTGCAGAGCCAAGCCCCAAACGTGTCGCCGGCGTAGTGACCATCTACCGTCGAAACTCGCATGCCGATGTTTTGCTCAGTAAGATTCTCGAAGGTTGGAAGGAAGATGGTGGTCCGGGGCCGAATCTGAAACTAGTGTCGCTCTATGTAGATCAATTTCCTAGCGACGATCGCTCAGTTGAACTTGCAAAGAAGCATGGCTTTCGCTTGAGTAAGTCGATCCCTGAAGCCCTAACTCTTGGTACAGACAAATTGGGCGTCGATGGTGTGATGAGTATCGGCGAGCACGGCGACTATCCCCACAATGCCAAGGGGCAGCACCTCTATCCACGCCGTCGCTTCTTTGAAGAGATCTGCGATGCGATGGAAAAATGTCAACAAACAGTTCCTGTGTTCAATGACAAACATCCCGGACCCGAGTGGGCCGACGCGCAGTGGATGGCTGAGCGCGCAAAGAAGCTGAACATTCCTTGGATGGCAGGTTCTTACCTCGCGTCAAAGCGGCGGCCAGCGTATCGACACACCTCACTTGGCAATCGAGTATAAACCGATCGACTATCCTTTCGGACAGCATATTACGCTGTGACGGTTAGGCAAGTTATTGAATCGATTCAGTTGGGGCATTGGTGCGGCCGATACCATCGCTGCTGCTAAGAATATCTTCACGTTGTGTGACAAGCTCTGGAATCCAGTCTTCGTTCTGTGGCAGAAGCTGCTGTGCTTCCTTAAGATCATTGAGGCGTTCTAGGGCTTCGTCCAGATTCTTAATTGCCAGCCCAAACTCTCCAAGTTGTTGTTCGATATCCGCCAGTTCTTTAAGTGCCACGACCAGCGAAGTTATATTGAAGGCTGTAGGGCTTAAGGCAACTATTTTTTTGCGAATGTTGATTGCCTCAGTCGCAAAATTCTTTGCATCGTCGAACTTCATTGAGTTGCGTTGCATAGTACAAAAACCTAGATTCACTCGAGCAATGAACTTTAAAGGCTGCAGATCTCGGCCATCCTTTTGCGTCCAGTAGGTCGCAAGCTCGAGAGCAAGATCGTAGTTGTGTTTCGATGTAACTGGATCGTCCGTATGCTGGGCAACTTCAAGGTACGAAACGATTAGGCTGTTCAAGTTATCTCTATCCATCGGATTGATCCGGCGAGCTTTCTCGCGGATATCGAGGGCTTTCTTCACGTACGGCATCCGTTCGGCAGACTCCAGCCCCTGACCTTGTTGATCGTAACCGAGTGCTAGTCCCCGCATGTACTTTATATTTAGCGGCTCATTATCGACGAGTTCCGCATACAGCGCCACGGCTCTATCGAAGAAACGACTTGCTGTCGTTGATTCAGACGCTCGAATCGCGATACCATAGTTGATGAGGACCGACCCCAAATCACTTTTAGACTGCAAATTAGTTTGGTCCGTGCTCGTCAAGCGTTCGCGTGTCACCAAGCTGGCTCTATAATGATCCAGACCTTCTTGCTGCTTCCCGAGGTCAACTTTTATCTTACCTAGAGACTCATTGAACACTGAAATATCTCTTGCAACAGCAGTGTCCTTGGGATGCTCTTGAAGCATCTTCTCAGCTATCTTAAGAGCCGATTGAAAACTGGCCTGTGCTACGTCAAAGTTTCCAACGCGAAGCGAGTAACTTCCCAGTCCATCGTAAGCTTTAATTAGGTCGTGACGGTAGTCACCAGGAAGGGTCTTGAGCAGCATGACGGCACGCTCAAAGTGTTGTTTGGCTTTCTCTACTGTTTCCGGCGACTGAATCACCGTGGTGAAAGCGGAATAGATATGAGCCGTCTGAAGATTTGAAATTGCGAGCGTGTGTTGTCTTTCGGGCGTTGCCGTCTTGCCTAAGTTCATTTCCTCTAATTGCTCGTTTACCTTCGGGTACAAGGCAATCAGAGCGTCGTGCGTGCCAATGCGCTGTCCTAAGTCCGTCACCATCATCTGCATCGTATTAAGCGCAATGTTCTGATGCTTGGTAGTTTCCAAGGCATTCAAGTCGGCCGCGCGGCGTGCCTGAGTCTCACTTTCTCGAAGCTGGCTTATCCAAATTGCGGCTCCCAGCGAAATGGCCGCGGTGACGAACATCAGCAGGCACAGGCTTGCAAGTTCTGGACTTCTGCGGGCCCACATGTATGCTTTTTCAACACGACTGATAGGTCGGCTGGAGACCGGGCGACCATCCAGCCAGCGTTGCAAATCATCGGCAAAATCTTTGGCGGATTCAAAGCGCCGACTTGGTTCTTTGTGCAGCGCTCGCAAGCAAATCGTCTCCAGATTTAAAGGCACTTGAGGATTGAGTTGCCTGAGCGGAGTTGGCTGATCGTTGACGATTTGGCGCCGCAGGGCCACATCATTGCCTCGAAACGGTCGGCTGCCTGTAAGTACTTCGTAGAGGACCACACCGAGGCTGTAGATATCTGTCTGAAAAGTCAGCTGGTCGGGCGTTTGGATTTGTTCTGGACTCATGTAGGGCGGCGTACCCGCTACGTGCACACTGACGTCGCCCTCAGAGCTCGTCACTCTTGCCAAACCAAAATCACTCAGCTTGATCTTGCCGCCTTCACCTATCAAGAGGTTGCCTGGTTTCACATCACGATGGATGACCCCCTTACTATGCACCGCGGCCAGCCCTTGCGCGGCCTGAATCATCCATCGAACAGCTTGATCTATTTCATAGGGCTGCTCAGCCTTAATCAACTCCTTCAGTGAGCCTCCCGAAACGTACTCAAGAACCAGGCAGGCATAGGGGAAATGGGCAGTCGGTTCCAGCATCCCGAGATGCATAACTACATTTTCATGCCGAATACTGCCCGCCGCTTGTGCTTCTCGTTTGAAACGCGCTAGGTAATCAGCATCACGGCTAGACACACGCAATATTTTTACAGCAACTTCGCGACTAAATTTCTCGTCGAATGCTAAATACACTTCGCCGAAACCGCCTGAACCGATCTTTGAAATAATATGCATAGAATCAATGCGCCCAAGCGAACCGATGTCGCTCGGAGGTCCCGGAAACCGAATCGTTTCCAGGCCTGGAGCGCTATCGTGAACAGTGTCTGCTCGATGGGTAGGGTCCGCCGAACCCTGTTTGGGATATGTCTTAGCGATCCGCGAGAGAAAATCTCGGTCGACTTGAAGCATTGATTCCGCGAAGTGGTCCGTCAAGCTCATCTGTACGCCATCGCAACCGATGGATTGATCACAAAGCTGTACAACCAATCTATCGCAATGTTCACAGCTATTTACGTGGGTGCTGAATTCCTCGGTAAACGATCCGTTTTCAATAAAATTCCTGAATCTGACTTGAACTCGGACAGGGGGACACTAGGCGTTCTCCCTTTTTAGAATGGAAGCTTCAAGCGTCTCCATAGAATCCTTTATCTTCCGGCGAATTCGCTGATTGACGACGTAGACGGCACCTACGCTAAGGTGATATTGGTGAGCCAGTTGCTTTGCCTTTATATTGTTAAAGGTTGATGAAGTAAACACATCCCAATCACGCGGTGCGACAACTCGTCGAACTTCGGTGCAGGCAAGCTGAAGAAGTTCACGCTCAAATTCGCGATCAATATTGGTTGCGATTTCATCTGCCTGCTTCGCAAGCACATCTTCTACGCGCGCTTGATCCAAGTTTGTAACGAACGATTTGCGGCGCGCCGAGTCTAGAAAGACATGTCGCGAAAGTGTCCATAACCAAGCCCGGAACGACTGACCAGCATCATACTCAAAACTTGGCAACTTAGCCCAAACTCGCACCAGGATCTCCTGTGTCAGGTCATGCGAGTCCGCTTCCTGCAATTGCCAGTTTCGACACCATCTGAGAATGACCGAACCATAGTTTGTCGCAAATTCGCCCCAAGCTTCTTGATCTTCTGGACGCCGAACTCGCTGAATGAGAGAACTTCGAGTGCTGGTACTGGAACTATTTGTAACCATTTTCGACCTGGGAAACAATGTTGCGTAAAATCTGCCTGCGATTTTTTAGAAACTGTAACCTTCGGACATTGTAAGAGCCATTGCAAGGGTCCAAAACGACCTTTTTAAATGGTTACAGAAAATATTGGAGCCAATTAGGAATTTTGTGTTAGGACTCTGCTGGCGTACTCGTATAGCTCAGTGACGAACGTTAGAGGTTATACAGCGAATCCAGCCCCAACACAGTAGGTCAGTGACCATGCGCAATCGGCTATTGATTCTTATGTTTTTCCAGCTTGCTACATTTAGCTGTAAAACGGCGGATGCAGACATCGTTATCTTGGACATCAATGGATTCATACGGCAAAGCTACACCGGCACCAGAACAATACTCGTCCCGAAGTTTGATACATCATTGGGCTTGCTGCAGTCCGTTCAGATCAATTTGAATCCAGAGATCTCAGGAACAATCGAAGGAACAGCGACGGGATCGCCGGGTGCATTCAATGGATGGGGAGCCGGATTCAATGGTACGCTTTCTCTGTCGGGACCTGGTTTTTCAAACGTAACAACCTCCGCTGCTTTCCCGGACCGCAGTGGTCTTCTTACGCAACCCAACTTGCCTGTCTTTGAGTTCTATGGACCATCGGTCAGGCCAATGTCTGTAACGCTGACATCGGGACTGACTGGCTACCAAGGGACGGGCAACGCAAGCTTAGCTTTGTCATGGCCAAACTACTCACCGACTCTGTTCTTCACACAGGGCGGGAGGCTAGACCGTACAACTCGAGACTTAGGTACTCAAACGGGTTCGGTGATTTACACATTTACGGCAGTTCCAGAGCCATCGAGCCTTGTGCTGTGTGGTGTCCTGATTGTTGCTATGGCTTTGGTTCGATCTCGAATGCCTAGACGAAACGTGATTGGATGAGTTTTTTCTAACCCAGAAGGACGTGTTATGATGTGCAAAATGTTCTCGTGGTCAATCGTAGCTCTTTTGTTTTTGGCCACCCCTGCAGTTGCAGGCGAGCTGAATGTTCAAGGGGGCAGTTCAACAGGTGGCAACGCGTCCACGATTTGTGGAACAGTCGGCGGACTCTGCCGATTCTCAGTAACTGGTGCGTTTAATGATGAAGCTACGGCAATATTGGGCCCCAGCGGTGGGTATGCTACTATTGCCGTCAAGTCAATCCGAGACCTATCCAATTTATCAGATGCTCAGCTATGGCCACTGAAGCGATACAGCTCTGAAAAACTACCAGATGGGCAAACCCGAGTCCTTCTCGGCGTACAAAGTGCCTCCGCAGCATTCAACGGCGGAAAAGTAATCTTGAAGCGCGGCTCCGCACTGATCGACGAAGATCCCGTCGTCATCAACTAACGCAATGGCTGAAACTGTGCTAATCCGTTCACCACCGACCTCGCGTCGGTGGTGAACTACTTCCTTGCCCCGGCCCTTGCGTCGATTTAGCGGCATAATTGCGGGTCCGCTTGCGAGTTCTCAGAAAGCAGTTGCTCTACGACTGGCAGTAGCTCTGGCATCACGACTTCGATGCGAGGTCGACCTGCGGAATTGGGCAGTGTTTTTAAAATGTCCGACGTGACATCCTCAGGCGGCTTCGCTTCCGATTCGCTCATTCCGCGTGCGACCGACTTTCGATTCCAACCGAAGATCGTTTCTGCGGCTCTTGGGCTGCCCCCAGCATAGGTTTCGCACGCCCAAGCAAACCAGGTACTTGGTAGAACTGACAACGTCTGGTGGAGTAAATTGACTATCATTAGAAATGATTGGGAACAACTAACGAACTAAACTTGCAACACGATTGGGGGAAACTCAAACTTGTCTGACTCGAATCACCCTTTCGCAACAACGCAGTGGACATTGGTCTGGAAAGCGGCGTCCGACGATTCGACGTATGCCCGCCCTGCCCTACAAGAGATTATGGGCCGTTACTGGTTGCCACTCTATAGTTCCGGCCGACGACAAGGGCTGTCAAATCAAGACGCCGAAGATGCAACTCAGGAGTTTCTTTGCGGCATGATCAATGGCAAGCTGCTCGACAGTGCCGACCCCTCCAGAGGTCGTTTTCGAACTTATTTACTGACTGCATGGAAACGTTTTTTGATTGATCAATTTCGCAAGCGAAACTCCGAGCGACGCGGCGGTGGTTCGGTGACCATTACACTCAACTTCGAAGCCGGTGAGCAACATTGGTTAGCCTTGCAGTCTCGCGAGCCTGATCCCGAGCGGGTGTTCATGCGCAGTTGGGCCAGTAGTCTGCTCGAAGAAGCCAAACTACGGTTACAAACAGACTATGCCCGTCGCAATCGTCAAACGTTTTTCCTCGCGTTGCAACCATGGTTAACTCAGTCGCCGTCGGCGACGGAATATGCCCAGTTGGGTTCCCAACTGAATTCATCAGCCAGCACCGTTAAAGTAGCACTTCACCGAATGCGTACACAATTCGGAACATTACTTCGCGAAGTGGTTGCGGAAACGGTTGATGATCCACGTGACATTGATTGCGAAATTAGCGAACTACTTCAACTACTCCGCACGTAACACGCTACTAAGTGTTACGCGCCACGCCCTTCTAGTACACGCGGCGTGCCACCCAACCCTAGATTAAATCTGGCGTTTACTTTGCATGAACTCCCGTCGAGTCAGTTTTGGGCGTAAAGTACTCGCTTAACCATTGAAACACAACAAAAAAGACGGGCGTAAAGAAGACCGCCAAGATCGTTGATGTCAGCATGCCACCGCATACTGCGGCCCCTAGGGAACGACGACTTGCAGCAGCCGCGCCTTCGGCAAACACCAGTGGCAAGACGCCTAAAATAAATGCAAACGATGTCATCAGAATTGGCCGAAAGCGTAGCCGTGATGCTTCTATCGCAGAGTCTCGAATGGATTGCCCCTTCTTGCGGCGCTCCTGAGCGAACTCCACGATCAAGATCGCATTCTTACTTGCCAAGGCGATAATCAAGACAATGCCGATCTGCACATAGACGTTATTCTCCATTCCTAAAAACCATACGAAAGCAACCGTCCCTAAAATGCCGAGGGGCACAACAAGAATCACCGAGAA
>JANNNN010000368.1:0-6475 GCA_031398555.1 Planctomycetia bacterium
GCCCTAATTAACTATATCGTTAATTGGAAAGATCCCGCTAGTTACACAGAATTGGAATTTCGCGCAACACTGAAGCGTATTGAGCTAGCAGTTGGTCGTCCTCTATCGATCAATGTAACCACACCATCATTGGGGACTTACACGGCGAATCCTACCTTCACGGGAAGCAATACCGGCAACGCCACTGGAATTCCGCTGACTGCATCGACTCCCGCTTTGAATCTCAGTGTCGCATCGCCCTGGAATACGAACTGGCCGGGTTTATTGCCCAATTTTCGTACCTGGTTGAATTTTCTGACGACCGGTCCATGGGATGTTGACAACGACGGCGATGGGATCAAGGACAGTGTGTGGGTCGATCTGGGAATGCCGTTGCAGTCGTCGGCAGATGGCAAGCTGTTGAAGGCGTTGGTTGCATACTATGTCGATGATCTCGACAGTCGCATTGACATTAATGCGGCAGGCAGTGCAGTGCAGACGAATTGGGCGGGTTTATACGGACAACCCACCAATGTTCCCGCCACTTCCGCTGTCGCACCACCTTATGCGCCGATGCCGTTTGCTCGTGGTTACGATCAATATTTCAGTCAAGGGTTAGGGTTTGGCTCAGCGGACATTTCCTTCCGACATCTGTTTGGCAAATCTCCGGTGTCTCCGTTGCCTCCATTGACGTGGAGCACCGGTTTTGGAGCGGATTCCGCAGAAATCGCTTACCGATCATTTATGGCGAGTCGTTATAGTCCGAATCAGACTAGCGTTGAGATGACACCCGGTACGCCTTCTGACGATGCGATTTCATTACTGAATAGGCGTGAACGTAGGCAGAATTTCAGACATGGATCACTCCCGGGCTTGCCTGTAGCGATCTTCGGCAGAGCATCTCTGGGTCTCGACCGCCTAGGCAATCCCTTTATGCTAAACGTTGAGACGCCAATGGACGAATCAACCAACGATCCTTACGAATCGCGACTAATCTCTGCTCCACATAACGATCGACCCTTCAGTTTGTCGGAATGGGAGCGAATATACCGAGTTGGTGATAGTGACCGCTCCGCGATGCCAGCACGTTTAGAAGAGTTGTTTGGTGAAACCGGAAGAACGATTGCTTCCAGCACGCTACGCAATGAAGTAACACCAATGTCTCGGCATTTACGTGTTCCCATGCTGGCCACCCGTGGACAGTCGCCCAGCTCGGTCGCACCGACTTCGTTCCTTACTTTAGTCAATACGATTCGCCAGTTGCGATCCGATACCGCATTTACTTACACTGATTTTGCCAAGCTATTTCCGCTTGAATTTCATCGCGGCCAGCCATTAGATCTCAATCGTCCTTTTGGAAACGGAGTGGATGATAATGGTGATGGCGAAATTGATGAACCATCAGAAATTTACGCTGGGCAAGCGGCGTTTTATACGAATATTGCTGGGAATATGGTATCGGCTGGAACTCCGGAAGACTACTTCCTCAGTAAATATAGTGGCGACACGAGCGTCCTGGGCACAGTCGATCCAGTGGTTACAGGGACAACACCGGCAATCTTTCGCGGCAATGAGTCGCGGCAATTGTTTGCTCGTCATTTGTATTGCTTGGCGCAGTTGATTGTACCGAAGGATTATGTCTTTCCAAATGTGGATCGCAAGTACTTTTTGGCGTTGCAAACGACTGCCAAATTGGACCCCGCGACTGCTGATTCTCCAAGAGCTCAGGCAAAGCTGCGACAAATCCGTGGTCGAATATTGGCACAGTGGGTTGTAAACGTCATTGATTACCGTGACTCAGATTCAGTGATGACTCGGTTCCCTTACGATACCGATCCGTTTCGCAATGCCGCTGATTCAGCTGATGACTTTACATGGACACCAGACAGTGTGGTTTGGGGGCTTGAACAACCGGAATTGCTGTTGACCGAGTCCTTAGCATTTCACGATACACGTGTGAAAAAAGATCCTTCGGCGACTCCGAAGCGTTTTGATCAATATCGCATTCCCCAGGGATCTCTGTTCTTGGAAATGTATTGCCCAAGAACGACTGCGAATGGCGCTACAGCAGCGGATATGCCAAACGTACCTGGTGTCCCTTCGAGCTTGTACAAAGCAAACGCATCCAGCGATATAGTTCTAGACCTTTCAAAATTGACGCCAACCTACCCTGGATTCACTGAGCAGTTTCCTGTGTGGCGGGTGTATTTGAGTGAACCAGTTCTGAAGAATGGAGCTTCTCCAACAATGAAGACGCCCAATGAACGTCTCGTGGCTGCTCCGCCAACTACGTTCAATTCCGCGACACGGAATGATTTGACGTACCAGTTGCCAACGTCCAATGTTTCTTACGATACATCTGGAAATCTAATAACTCCAATCACTACTCTTAAGACCAATAGCGGATTGACGCTGGACTGGGCATTAGAACCAGGCGAAGTCTTAGCTGATCCAGATCCAACGAAGAGTCGAATCATCGTTTTTGCGAGTGATACAGCGTTTACGCCATCACGAACGAACACGCCTGGTGTGAAAGACTTTAACAGCCAAGTATTCGTTAATCGTTCGGGGGCGTTGGAGGTTCATGGCAATCAGTACTTGGTGGTTGGTCCTCGCGACATCACTTACCTTGGCTCGCGTTCTGCTGCCAAGAGCGGTCCCGCACCTAACAATTCGCCCAACAATCATCGAATTGAATTGAACGGTAATTGGGTTGATTTTTACAAGGCGAACAAGACACATCTTCTCCACCGCGCGACGATGAAAGACTGCGTTACGGCGATTGCTGGCTCTAGTCTGCCTCCGACATGGCCGGGCTCTCCAGCTACAGTCGATTTCATTGGGGTTAATGTGTATGAGCCACTAGCAAATGGAACGGATTATTACACCCAACCAAGTGCACCGGTTAATTCTTTAGATAGTACAGCGGACATTGCTGACACCAATGCAGCTGGCTTTGGAATGACTGGGGTGCTTAAAGATGCGTACAACGACTACGGCACTGTGCCAACGGCACCCGCACGAGCGCCATTTGACCAAGGTACTAAAGGTCCGTTGTTGAGCTGGGATCTGAATAAAGATGGCAGTGTTGACACCTTGCCTGCTGCCAATGGGGTCGTCAAACCTGGAACCGAACTTGACTGGAGTACGGCTTATCTGCAGCGTCTTGCTGACCCAGACAAACCCTGGGATGAATCCTTGAATCCGTATATCACGGTCGACTGGATGCCTATCGATTTGACAGTCTTTAGCGGTGAAGAAGATGATACTGACATAATCACTGGCTTTGTACCAAAATTGGCATCGCGGCAAAAAGTTGGTCAAACGATGAATGCGCAGACGCTGGCCTTCAGCGGCAGCGCGACTGCACCCACTGGCCAGACTTTCCTGTCTGCAATGACCGATGAGCCAGTTACGTCAACTGCTACCGTAACTTCGGGAACCTATTTGAATTACGAGCTTGCATCTGACGAGTCTGCTGCACTTTCAGCGCGTCCATCCCTGGCCGACGGAATGAGTGCTTTTGCCACGTTTGGATTCCTGAATTCAACCTATGTGTTGTCCGCTGAAAGCACGCTTACGGGTGTGCCAGTCTTTCCGCCAGCCTTTCTCGGGGCTCCTGGCGATCCTCTGAAAACTCAAACAAGTTGGTATCCAGATTCCATGTTCTGGGCAAATCGCCCGTTCGTGAACACGATGGAATTAGCGTTTGTACCGCTAAGTAGCCCTGGCCAGTTGATGCAAGAGTATTCGGGTACCAATCCGCTAAGCACGAAGCAGAGCTTGTACGCTGCGTCCTTCTCAAATGAGGACCCTTCCCCCACTCCACCTACCCCCCCAAATACGCTGAAAGACCCTCGCATGCCCACGGCACCGATTTCAGCAGCTTCTGGTTTGCCTTGGCCAAACCCAGGGACCAGCCCGTACACTGCGAATCCTAACGATTCGTCTGCGTACTCAACAACAACGGATGATAAGGATGACCTCGGATTTACACCGTTCAGTCACTTAATGAATTTCTTCCAAGAGTCGCCTGAACTTTCCGCGCCCAATCCCATCGCGGATCCAATGAATGATCGCTTTCCAAAAAATACTGCGTTGGCCACTTTATTGGATTTAGTCGAAACGGGATCGCCATGGAGTGATTCGAGCAGCGCCGAACCACCAGCACCTTTTGAATTACTTGATTGGTCGTCGTATCCGGTTGAGCTACAGCCGATCGTTGCGTCCAACAATGTGATCACGGCGGCGTTACGGGCGCCTTACAATCGTATTTCCCGGTTCATTGAACCAGGGCGGATCAATCTCAACACGATGCGAGAGCCTAACGTCTTTCAAGGATTGTGGTCGAACACTTTGAATCCGTCCGATGTCGATTTTGCCCCCTATTATCCAGGAACACCTTTTGGCGGACCTGAGGACATCGATCACAATAAAAACGGCATCTACGATGCGGGCGAGCGAGCAACTCCGCAAACCCTGACCGCATGGGACTCAGTGAAGGTCAGCCGCCGCGGATATACGCCAATGAGTGGCTATTTCAATCCAGGCGGTGCCACGAGTACGTTTAACCCTAACTATCCTACTGAATTTGCAGGCATCTTTAAGCCTGCGAGTGAAGCAGGGATGGTGCCGTACACTCGCAATCCAATAGTTCCACCTTTTTCGGGGACTACTGAAGAAAATACGGAGTTAGCAAAGCTCCAGGCAATTGCGAATAAGAGAGGTGTATTGGATGTTTACTCGCGACAGGTTCCAGCCCACGTCACTTTAATGCGAGGTGCGAAAGACGCCACGTCACCGTCAGAAACCAATTATGGCATCCCACGGTTTGCCAATGATGCCTTGATTGTCCCACCATCCACGACGGTTCCGCAACGACATGCGTTTACGGATCGTTATCCAATGAACCGGTTAGCAAACATAACTACAAACCGCTCAAACGTTTTTGCAGTTTATGTGACGATCGGATTGTTCGAATTCGATCCTTCAACCGGGATTGGCATCGAATACGGGGCGGACAAGGGCGAAGTCGAGCGATTCAAAGCGTTCTACGTTATCGATCGCAGCGTGCCAGTTGGTTATCGAACCGGTGAAGACAACAACATCGAAAAGACCATTTTGATTCGCCGTTATCTCAATAACTAGTAAACTCATTCTAAGCCTTTGGTCTTTTATTGGACTTAAGATCAAGTTGACTTCAATAGCCTACCGTTAACACGGTGGGCTATTGTTACTTTGTCCCATGCTAGCGACTTATGAGAAAACACGCTCGCTGTCAAAAACTTGAGACCACAGATGTCTCTTTCAAAAGCCTTTATCTCGCGCTGCATTAGTAAAAACCACATGCTGACTCGGCGGGTTCAATAGGTTTCTCGGTAAGCTGTGGCACTTAGTTGGCTTTGGCGTTGCATGTCAAGTTCGATCGATGTTATCTTGCTCGCTTGTAATGCAGGCTTTGCAACTAGCCGGGCGCTAAGCCAGTGTTTTCGGAGGACGCGTGTTTATAGATGGAGATATAGAGCATGAGTTTCGTTCAAGAGTTCAAAGAATTTGCAATGCGCGGTAACGTAGTGGATCTCGCTGTCGGCGTGGTCATCGGCGGTGCGTTCGGGAAAATCGTCGGATCGTTGGTCAATGACTTGATCATGCCGCCACTCAACCTACTGACAGCAAAAAGCGGCGTCAGTTTCAAAGACATGGCCCTCAAGTATCCCGTCGAATTGCCGAAAGTGGTCGATGGCAAGCCGGTGCTTGATGATGCAGGACAACCGGTAGTCGAAATGGTCAACTACAGCATCCTAAACTACGGCGGGTTCATTCAAACCGTTATCGATTTTGCGCTTATCGCCTTGGCGATTTTTGTTGCGATCAAGATGTTGAACTCGATGAAGAAAAAAGAAGAAGCTGCTCCGACTGTAATCGTGACTCCACCAGAAGATGTTGTGCTCCTCCGCGAAATCCGCGACGCTCTCCGCAAGTAATTTGCGACGGAGGTTCGCCCCAAGTTTTGGGCGAAGCGGGTCGTGAATTCGAAAATGAATTCGATGACTCGCCTGGCCCTTATTATTTGACTGGAAGCTTGGACACTTCTCGCTGATCGCTAGTAGGCGATGCTGATTGATAGGCTGAGTACGAGACATGAATTGCAGAAAGCCCTTCTCCTTTGGCGTCCTACGAGGGTACGAAGAGTGGCGGCTACAATATTGTGCGACACTCGCAGTCTCCTGCTTTTGGGGGTGAAGAAACTGCGAATTGGAGAAGTCAAGCGGCAGGGCGTCGCGAGAAACGCAGAAAAAGAACGCTCGGGACAAATGGTCCCAAGCTACGGTCGGACTTTAGAGGGTGCGAAAAAATGGGACTCGGGTACACTAGTGCTTTGTTCCAACTGTGAATTAGGGTCGTGATTGATCAGTCGGAACGCGTTAGAGAGCATCCCGCTTAAAAACCCCGGGAAAACGCGATTTTTCAAGCGACTGATCAGCCGGAAGGCGTT
>JANNNN010000375.1:0-6133 GCA_031398555.1 Planctomycetia bacterium
TGGGTTGACCGAATCAGCCGGAACGCGCTAGAGTGCGTCGCGCTTAGAAATCGATGAGTGCACTGCAACTTATAGGTGACTGATCAGCCGGAAGGCGTTAGCCTCCAGTTCCAGCCACAATCGGACGCTAACGCCTTCCGGCTGATAAGACGAAACCACTGCAATAACCACTATTCGTATAATGTCGCTAAGCGGGACGCTCTCGCTAGCGCCCGGTTTCTGCCGTGCGAACCGGGTGCTAGCGTGCTATCGCACTGCGGCTAATCCCAAAGTTAAATTGTATTGAAGCACTAGTCTAGTTACTTGAACTCGTTGGTGATGTTGAGTTAGATATGCGCCCAAAAATTGAACAGCTCGAAGCACGCCGATTAATGGCATCCGATTGGCAGAACGCAACCAATCCGTACGACGTTGACAATTCTGGAACCGTCCAAGCGCTGGACGTCTTGCTTGCTGCCAACGACTTTATCAACAGTGGGGCTCGAACTCTGGGAGTCCGGGCTGCTGGTTCTCATGAGCCCATGTGCGATATTGATGGCGACAACCAAATATCGCGACAAGACGTGGATGCTCTGCTTTCGGCAATTAATCAGTACACGAGCAATTCGTTGACAATTGGCGTCGACCTTTCGGCATCTTCGGATCCGAACGGCAGCGAAGTGGTTCTGCAGCCGCATGTGACCTACGAGGGCACTACGATGCCCTACACCCAAATTCGCGTCGAAGCGTTCGACTCAACGACAACGCTGGCAACTCAGCAAGTGGTCTCGGGTGCCGATGGCAAGTTCCAGTTCCAACTGACTTTCGTGACACCGATAAATCATCTGCGTTTCACCGCCGATGACCCTCGATTGCGAAGTAAATCAACCGAACGAATCGTGCGCTATGGCGATGTGATTGCGGAATGGAATGCGGAACTTCTTGAAATGGTTCGCGAGACGACCGCGCCGGCTTCAACCGTTCCTGGGCTATTGATCAAACCACCCCCGCCCTTGGTTGCCAAGCAACTAGCGATGCTCCAAGTTGCCATGTTCGACGCTATCAACGCAGTCGACCCGCTGTTTCAGCCCTACGCGCTTCAGATCGCTCCACAAAATGGTGCATCGGAAATCGCAGCGGCGGCGGCGGCTGCGCATCGGGTCGCTTCGGTACTGTTTGCACTGCCCGTCCAGATTGAACGATGGGATACCACTTTAGCAGAGTCGCTAGCGAGCGTTCCCGATGGTCCTGCGAAGACGTTGGGGTTAGAGCTTGGCCGTAAAGCTGCTGATGCGATCATCGCTCTTCGCGCAAACGATGGTTCTGGCGCGACGGTCGATTATGTCAGCGGAACGGATCCAGGCGATTGGCAACCGACAGCACCGAGTTTCGGCCATGCAACATTACCGCAGTGGTCCCAAGTCACACCGTTTGTGATGGATTCGGGCGCCATGTTTAGACCGTTGACTCCGCCCACACTAACGAGTCCGGAGTATGCGGCGGCGGTCGACCAAGTTATGAAATTGGGCGACGCCGATAGTACCGTTCGGACTGCTGAACAAACGGAGATTGCAAAATTCTGGGGAGATGGAGGCGGCACAGCGACTCCTCCAGGTCATTGGAATTTGATTGCAAGCGACATCTTGCTGCAGCGTGGAAGCACGCTGACGGAGAGCGCCCGCACGATGGCTTTACTGAATCTCGCTCTTGCCGACGCGGCTATTTCCGCGTGGGATGCAAAGTATTTTTTTGACTTATGGCGACCGATTGATGCCATTCGAAAAGGCGATACGGACGGAAACGCGGCAACGATCATAAAAGCGGATTGGACACCGCTGCTGAACACACCTTCGTTCCCCAGTTACGTTTCGGGGCATAGCACTTTCAGTGGCGCAGCGGCCGAAGTTTTGTCCGCCGTATTCGGCGAAAGCTATGCGTTCTCATCGTTGGCTGACCGTGGGGCGGCAGGCATTTGGCCACCCCCGGACGACGTGACGGGCTTGGCAAAGCGCTCGTTCACCAGTTTTGACGCGGCCGCTGATGAAGCTGGGATTAGTCGTATTTATGGCGGTATCCATTTCAGTTTCGACAATACCGCGGGGCTAGCTTCTGGCCACTCCATCGGTCAACTGGTTGTCAATTCGGCTTTGCAGGCACTGCCTGAGGCTGACTGAGGAACGTCAGGAGTTGCCTTTACTTACGCGGTGGGGCCGAGTGGCAGGTGCAACTCAAGCCCAAGTGCGTTCGCATGGCGCCGTAGGTAGGGTGTTAAGCGCAGGATTGGGTGCTTTGGCGCACTCATGGCGATACCTTAGATTGATGCGAAAGCACACGTTGCGTAGACATATAAGTCAACAATGGTTACTCGATTCCGTGCATCATCTTCTTAATTTTGGGCGTGATCAACCAAATCGTGATCCCAGACAGGATAGGTATCACTGTGTAGATCATAAAGAAGAACGTTAAGCCGTATTTTTCCGAGATTGGATCGATAAAGCTTCCCGTCCAGCCGGCAAGATAGTTGGCGATCGCGGTCGCACAGAACCACACTCCAAACATTAAGCCAACCAACCGCAGCGGAGCCAACTTACTAACGTAGGACAATCCCACTGGGGAAACACAGAGTTCTCCAGCCGTATGCAGGAAGTAAGCGACAATGAGCCACCAAATACTTACCGTAGCCGTTTTAGCGTCATTGCCGATCCCCATACTTCCTAGAGCTAGGACGCCGAAGCCCAGGCCCAATAATACTAAGCCTAAGCCGAACTTGGTGGGTGCTGAAGGATTCAAACGACTTTCCCATACCCGACTTAGCAGTGGAGCGCAAGAGATGATAAAGAATGAATTGAGAATGCCAAACCAGGACGCCGGAATTTCAGTCTCATTTTGCTTCTCACTCATTACAGTCGCGTTGAACTCACCTTCAAACTGTTGGGATTGCTCTTCGCTGATAACCTTCAACTTGCCGTCTCCCCCTTTGGCTTCTCGATCAATTAGAAACAGTTTCTGCCCAACGCTAAGAGGCAGGTCATACTGAATCGTTCTTTCAAAGTGCTTGATCGTCGGTTCTTTGCTTTCTCCATCATTGGCGTCAGCGGTCACCGGAGCATCAAAGCCCACCACAAAGGCTTTCATCTTGAACTCTTTGTTCAACATCCAAAGTGCGATCACCCAAATCAAAACAAAGCTAACTGCAAGCGCCATGTTCGACAGTGGAATGTGCGCGAAGGTCTTGCGAATCAATTGCACCAGCACAAAGGTAACAATGGCCAGTGGAACGACCGTCAGAGCCGTGTTTGACCAGAAGAAGAGGGTGGCTGATGTTCCACTTAGAATGCGTCCCGTATAGTCTTTTGCAAAGATCGTCATCGACCCGCCAGCTTGTTCAAATGCCATCCAAAAAAAGATGGTGAAGAACGAAAGGATGCCGATGACAACTAGTCGATCGCTGACAACCTTCGCAGACTCGACACTTATTTCTTTTAATCCTGGTGTGGAATTAAACGCGATTGTTCCCTTCTCTCGCTTGCCAACCTCTCCAAACAGAGTTTGGCCTAAGAAGAACATCACCATTCCCAAAAACATGAAAATGCCAGCCAAGCCGAATCCGTATCCCCATCCGACTTTTTCTCCAATGTAGCCACAGAGCAAAATCCCTAGGAATGCACCTGAATTGATGCCCATGTAGAAGATCGTGTAGGCGCCGTCTTTCTTTTCAGAATGGTTAGCATAAAGCTGCCCCACGATCGATGAAATGTTGGGCTTGAAGAAACCATTCCCGATTATAAGTAAAGTGAGTCCCGTATAAAATGAAGTCGGTGTGTCTAGCGCCATCGAAGCATGTCCGAGCGTCATTAAGAATGCACCAAATACCACCGCGTTGCGATAGCCTAGCAACTTATCAGCGATTATCCCACCAAGAATTGGTGTCAAATAGACGAGGCCGGTGTAGAGCGCGTAGAGACTTAAAGCGTCCTTACGCGACCACCCCCAGCCACCATCTGCCAACTGGCTTACTAAAAACAGGACGAGTAAAGCACGCATGCCATAGTAACTAAATCGCTCCCACATCTCGGTAAAGAACAGTAGAAACAAACCGGGATGGTGTCCGAAGATCTCGTTCTCTTTTTCAAGCTTCATTGCAGCAGGTACCCGAGGGGTTCGAGGAAAGCGAATTGGATTTTTTAGCGACTAAACAACATGCCCGAGCTTCAGAAGCGGAGACTTCACAAACACAGTCTCTTCCCCTGGCTTATGAAATTTTGATGAATAGTTGAGGAGGCGGCTGTTGAGTTTTAGTTGAAACAAAGCGCGTGTGCAAGTCTCCGCTTCAACTGGGAACTCGAACAGCGCGTTCCAAAGTTGATGCCTGTCGAACTGTCCACATCGTGTTCGTCGGATATGCATGATAACAAGAGGCAACTGCCTATCGGACAAGTGGTCTACAAAGGTGGAAGAACAAAAAATTCAATCTGGCTTGGATATTCGGGACTATGATACAGTCGATGGTCGGCTTTGATAAAGTCCGTTTCCTTAGCCTCAAAGATGTTCTCAACGTACTTCTGAGGATTTCGATCAATAAACGGAAACCAAGTACTTTGAACTTGGATCATGACCCTATGTCCGGCTGGAAATGTGTGAAGGATATCGTCAAGTTTGATTTGAACTCGAGTTGGTTTGTTCGCAACAAACGGCTGTGGATCAGTAAAACTATCTCGAAAACGACCGCGCATCACTCCAGCGCGCAACAACTGCTGCCGACCGCTCGGGAACGCGTCCGACGCAGCGTCACTGGGCTTCAAACCTGTTAGTGGGGCACCTGGGAATTCATCAATAACTTTGACGACCCAGTCCGCATCGCTCGCTGAAGTGCTGACCCAAAGGTCCGCAAGTACTGTTCCAGCAACAGTTAGGTCTTCGCGAAGCGTTTCGCCCCGATAGACGAGAACATCAGGACGCCAAGCGGCAAAGCGCTGATCCTCGGTCATGTAGTCCTTGGCCCAAGCTGACGTAATTTCAGTCGTGTAGGGAACCGGTTTCGACGGGTCACTGACAAATTCATCATAGACTTCCATCGTTTTTTCTTTAGGTGCAGCCGCTTGTTCTTGAAGCAAACTGCCCGATGCGAACTGCAAAGTGCGGGATTTAACCGGCTTTGGTGGCCAAGTGTCAAACTCGCGCCAGCGATTCGAGCCGGTCTCGAATACGGTTGCTTCAGCTACGCCAAGCGTTCCTTGATCCTTTAAATGAAATTCGAAAAAAGGCAACTGCACTTGGTCTCTAAACCATTGGGCTGTCGGGAATCCAAAGTTAGCGGTCCCCAATTTGGAGCCTTCATCACGATTCCAACCACCATGCGACCAAGGTCCCATAACCAATCGGTTTTGAGTGTTCGGATTCATCTTTTCGATGGCTGCGTAGGTCTGTAATGGGCCGTAAAGGTCTTCTGTATCGTACCAGCCACCCACCGTCAAAACGCTGGCTTTGATGTTCTTCAAGTGCGGTAGTAAGTTGCGGTCTTGCCAGAATTTGTCGTAGTTCGGATGAGCGGCCATCTCGTTCCAAAAAGCGATTCGTCCGTTGAAGTGTTTTTCATTCACATTCGGCAAGGGACCGAGTTCTAAGAAAAACTGATATCCATCTTTTGTACTATGATTGAACCGCTCGGCACCAACCGCAGTCGGTTCAGGGCGTGACACTCCGAATGTTGAAAAGAAATTGAAGCCCATCGGGAGGACAAAAGCGCCATTGCGATGAAAGTCGTCAAAAAACCAGTCAGCGATCGGCGCTTGCGGCGAGACGGCCTTCAGGGCTGGATGAGAATCGATGGCCCCGGCGGACGTATAGAAACCAGGATAGGAAATGCCCCACTGTCCGACTCGCCCGTTGTTGTGCTTGACGTTTGCTAACAGCCATTCGATCGTATCATAAGTGTCGCTGCTCTCGTCGTTCTGCGTTCCGGTCTTGCCTTCGATGTGCGGTCGCATGTTCACGAATTCGCCTTCCGACATGTAGCGGCCGCGAACGTCTTGAAACGCAAAAACATAGCCGCTTTTCTCGAACTCAAACGACGGTCCCAACACTCCTTTGTACTGATCGATGCCGTATGGTCCGACACTGTACGGCGTGCGAAACAGCATCACTGGGTAGCTAC
>JANNNN010000384.1:0-3679 GCA_031398555.1 Planctomycetia bacterium
GATAACCGGTGCTTCTTTACCACCGAGTGACAATCGATAAGCCGCGTAGGAACAAGCCATTCCGCCGAGATCACCGATGTTCTCGCCCAACGTCAACTTTCCATTAACGCTCATATCTTCAAAAGGTTTGTAAGCGTCGTATTGGTTAGTCAACTGCTGCGCACGTCGTTCGAACTCCTCTCGATCTTCGACGCTCCACCATTTGCGCAAATTTCCGTCGCCATCGTACTCGCTCCCTTTATCATCGAAACCGTGGCTGATTTCGTGACCAATGACGCCCCCGATGCCACCATAATTGACTGCGTCATCCGCATCGAGATTGAAAAACGGAGCTTGCAGAATGGCCGCTGGGAAAACGATCTCGTTCATGACTGGGTTGTAGTACGCATTGATCGTCTGTGGAGTCATTCCCCACTCGTTGCGATCAATGGGACCGCCCAATCGATCGACGTCGCGCTGAAACTCAACTTCAGCCGCTCGCATGTAATTTCCAACCAAGTCATCCGCTTTGATTACCAACTTTGTATAGTCTTTCCAGACATCGGGATAACCGATTTTGGTTGTGAATTTTGAGAGTTTCTCATGAGCCTGTTTCTTCGTGACGGGGCTCATCCACTCAAGGCTGTCGATGCGCTGAGCAAAGGCGCCCTTTAGATTTTCAACGAGTTCCTTCATGCGTTCTTTAGCTCGCGGCGGAAAGTGCTTTTCAACATACAGTTGGCCGACGATTTCTCCGAGCACTTGGTCGCAAGCCTCGACCCCTTTTTTCCAAAGCGGCTTTTGCTCTTCGATGCCACTTAAGAGTGTTCCGTGAAACTGAAAATGCCGCTTTTCGAGAGCCTCAGTTAGATCCACTGCGTAAGCGTCGATGACACGAAACGTGTAGTAATCTTTCCAAGTATCCACAGGGATCTCGACCAGCAACTTGTTCACACCTTCGATGAAGCTTGGCTGGCGAACGATGAACTCATATTGCTTACTCACGCCCATTACTTCTAAATAGGCCTTCATCGCAAAGTTGCTCATCTGGCCAGCGAGCTCTTCTTGGTTGACTTTGTTGTACGTTTTCACAGGGTCGCGATTTTCGACGCGAGCCCATTGAATCTTTGCCAGTTTTTTCTCAAGGGCGAGTACTTGTTCGGCTGCGTCGGCTGGCTTCGGATGCTTGAAGGCAGTCAGCATGTCCAGCATATAACTTTGCAAGCCCTTGCGAATCTCTACGAACCGCGGCTCTTCTGACAAGTAGTAGTCGCGATCCGGCAGCGAAATTCCGGCTTGCGAGAGATAGACTGTGTACTGATCACTTTTCCGGGCATCCGGTGAAATGTAACTCGCCATGACACCCACAACACCTTTTCGCTGCAGACTAGCGGCAACTTTGGACAGTTCTGCGAGCGATTTAACCGATGCGATTTCGTCGAGCATTCCCTGGATGGGCTTGGTTCCCAGCTTCTCGCGCAATTCCAAGTTTGTCAGACTGCGATAGAAATCTCCGACTTTCTGTGCGTCACTGCCCGATGCCGCATTCTTATCTGCAGCGGCGGTTTCGATTAGCGACCGAATAGCTGCTTTCGTATCATCTTCAAGCACTGAGAACGAACCATAATTCGAGCGATCGGCAGGAATTTCGGTCGATTTTAGCCAAGCTTCGTTCACGTATTCGTAAAAGTCTTTGCCCGGCGAAATCGTCTTGCTGATATTTTGCAGTTCGATTCCCGAAACGCCCTTCCCATCCACAGGCTCCGCCGCCCTAACCCCAGCCCCCGCTGCAAGTGCCACCACAGCAAAGCAGACCCCGTTTAACTTCCCCATGAACTCGATCCTTTGAAAACACGTTAAAAGCAAAAACGACTGCGCAACTACGTACTATTAATTAGACCTCGGCCAAATTACTATACTATCCCCACCACCCTGCTTCCTAAACCCCGGCACTTTATTCGCTGTAAAGAAAAATATGCTAACCAATCTGGCCCTCCAGCAACAATCCGATAGAATGAGAATCTGAACAGCAATTCATGCATCCGTAGCTCAACTGGATAGAGCATCGGTCTTCGGAACCGAGGGTTGGGAGTTCGAACCTCTCCGGGTGTACTTTTTCTAAACCTAAGCGATCGTTGAACTTACGATACCTCACGCAGTTGTGAGAGCGCACTTTTTGAAAACTAGAAACCGGGAAAAGTTCCCGGTTTCACTTTCAGGAGCGTTCCAAACATGCGCGTACCTTCATATCGTCGTCACAGTTCTGGTCAAGCTCGCGTAACTATAAATGGCAAAGATCACCTGCTAGGGATCTTTGGATCATCTGCGAGCAAAGAAGCGTACGGGCGTTTGATCGCAGAGTACAACGCGTGTCAAAAGTCAGCATCTTTCGGGAAAGTTCCCGCCAGCTTGCTGGTTGAAGACGTCTTACTTGCCTATCAGCAGCACGCAAAAGTCTACTACGCAGCATCGACTGAATACGAAAACTTAAAGCTTGTGATCCGGCCTTTGCTTGACCTTTATGGAAGCAGCTTTGCCGTTGGATTTGGCTCGAAGGAGTACAAAGCTGTTCGCCAGTGGTGGCTCAATCCGAGTATTGAATGCGACGGCGTAGAATCAAAAAAAGGCCGACGGGCCCGCTCAAGACAATACGTAAACAAGCAAATGAAACGTACGCTCCGCGTCATCAAGTGGGCGGTCGGCGAAGGGATGATGCCTCCCGAGTGCTACACGGCCATCAAGTGCGTAGAACCATTACGGCGCGGTCGATGTACAGCCCGCGAGGCCAAGAAAATCACATGCGTTCCAAAAGAAATGGTTAACCAGACATTACCTATGTTGACACTGGTACAGGCCGACATGATTCGATTCCAACAATTAACTGGCTGCCGCCCAGGGGAAGTTTGCAAGCTAAAACCAGCGATGGTAAATCGCTGCAGCGAAGTCTGGGAAGTCAGCCTTGACGAACACAAAACGGCATACCGCGGAAAAACACGAATTTTATATGTAGGACCACAGGCACAACGAGTGCTTGCGCCGTACCTGCTGCGAGCAGAAACAAGTTACTGTTTTTCACCGATCGAGTCTGAGCAACAGCGTCGAAGTGCTCGTCACGAGGCAAGAAAAACTCCGCTTAGTTGCGGTAACAGCCCTGGAACAAACGTTGCTCGTCGTCCTCGAAAGACGCCCGGCGATCACTTTACTACCCATAGTTACGCGCGCGCAATCCGCTATGCGTGCGGTCGAGCGAAGATTCCAGTCTGGTCGCCCAATCAACTCAGACACAATGCCGCGACCGACATTCGCAAAGAATTTGGATTGGATGCAGCTAGCGTAATTTTGGGCCACAGCGAAGTTGGTGTGACGCAGGTGTATGCGGAACAGGATCGATCGAAGGCAATCGAGGTAGCAAAATGCATTGGGTAAACGAAAAGATGATGTTCGTGGACGAAAGAGAGTTGCACAGGTTTATATTCGTTGACGGCATCGAATGTGATATGCAGCCAGAGATAGTTTGGGAATCAAGTTGCGGTGAAACTTTATCAGAATCGAAACTTGCCCTTGCAGGCGGGCGGCAGTGGTTCGATTTGGGCAGGGACATTCAGCTAGTTTACGATGAGCCTTCGAGATGGCACGCCACTCCGTTATATCCATCTGAAGTATTGGAGAAGATCGGACGTTTTGTCCTGTCGTGTGGCTG